>JBEVLE010000213.1:0-3822 GCA_040509335.1 Longimicrobiaceae bacterium
CCCGGCCGAGCGCCGGGGCGCGTCCGTTTTTCCCTTCATGGCGCAGACGAAAAGGCGCGAGCGTGAGCGAGCTGAAGCGGGTGTGCGTGTTCTGCGGGTCCAGCCCGGGCGTGCGCCCCGCCTACGCGGCGGCGGCGCGGGCGATGGGGACGCGGCTGGCGGAGCGGGGGATCGGGGTGGTGTACGGCGGCGGAAAGGTGGGGCTGATGGGGGTGGTGGCCGACGCCGCGATGGCCGCGGGCGGCGAGGTGATCGGCGTGATCCCGGAGGGGCTGGTGGCGCGCGAGGTGGGGCACGCCGGCGTCACCGAGCTGCGCGTCGTGCGCACCATGCACGAGCGCAAGGCGCTCATGGCCGAGCTGTCCGACGCGTTCGTCGCCCTCCCCGGCGGCTTCGGCACCTGGGAAGAGTACTTCGAGGTGCTCACCTGGGCGCAGCTGGGCATCCACCCGAAACCGTGCGGCCTGCTGAACGTAGAAGGGTACTACGGGCCCCTGCTGGCGATGATGGACCACGCCGTTGCCGAGGGGTTCGTGCGGGCGGAGCACCGCGCCTCGGTGCTGGAGGCCGCGGAGCCCGCGCGGATGCTGGAGCGGCTGGCCGCCTTCCGGGCGCCGGCGGTGCCCAGGTGGCTGAGCCGGGACGAGACGTAGCCGCGGGGTTGGATCCCCCGCGGCCGGGGCTTATCTTGCAGGCTGGCCGCGTGACCACGACACACCTTTTTGGTGGAAGAGCCATGCGCCGTTCCGCTTCACCCCGCGCTCCCCGCGGCATCGTCCTCGCCGCCCTGCTCGCCCTGGCCGCGCCGCACGCGGGCGCCGCGCAGGAGCCGGCCGTCGTCCACCGCATTCCCGTGACGGGGACGGTGGAGATGGGGCTGGCTCCGTACGTGGAGCGCTCCCTCGCAGAGGCCGAGAAGGCCGGCGCCGCCGCGGCGGTGCTGGACATCGACACCCCGGGCGGGCGCATCGACGCGGCCGAGCAGATCGCCGACGCGCTCCGCGACGCGAAGATCCCCACCTACGCCTACGTCAACCGCCGCGCCTTCAGCGCCGGCGCCATGATCGCCCTGGCGACCGACGGCATCCTCATGCGCCCGGGCTCGGTGCTGGGCGCCGCCACCCCGGTGGACGGCGGCGGCGGCAAGCTGTCCGAGAAGGTGGTGAGCGCCATGCGCTCCGAGTTCCGCGCCCTCGCCGAGGCGCGCGGCCTGGACCCGCGCGTGGCCGAGGGGATGGTGGACGAGACGCTGGGCGCCCCCGGCGTGGCGGCGCCGGGGCAGCTGGTTTCGCTGAGCACGGGCGAGGCCGCCCGCGTGGGCTACGCCCGCGAGGTGGGCGACTGGCAGGGCGTGCTCGCCGCGGTGGGGGCCCCGGGCGCGCGCACCGTCGACGCCCGGGTGAACTGGGCGGAGCGGCTGGTGCGCTTCTTCACCAACCCGGTGGTCGCGCCCTTCCTCCTCACGCTGGGGTTCCTTGCGCTGCTGATCGAGCTGAAGACCCCCGCGTTCGGCATGGCCGGGCTGGCGGGCGCGACCTCGCTGGGGCTGTTCTTCGGGAGCCACCTGATCGTGGGGCTGGCCGGGTGGGAAGTGCTGGTGCTCATCGCCGCCTCGCTGGTGCTGCTGGCGGTGGAGGCGCTGGTGCTCCCCGGCTTCGGCGTGGCGGGGATCCTGGGGATCCTGGCCTTCTGCGGGGCCGTCGTCCTGGCGCTGCTGGGGAACTTCCCCACCGGCGCGGACGTGATGGTGGCCCTCGCCATCGTGGGCGGCTCCATCGTGGCCGTGGGCGCGGTGGCGTGGGCGATCCTCCAGCAGCTCCCCCACGACCGGCGCGTGGGGCGCATGATCCTGCACGCCTCCACCTCGCGCGAAGCGGGGTACCTGGCCGCCCCGGTGCGCGGCGACCTGGTGGGGGTGGAGGGCGTGGCGCTCACCGACCTGCGCCCCTCCGGCACCGGCGCCTTCGGCGAGGAGCGCGTGGACGTGGTCTCCGACGGCGCCTACGTCCCCGCCGGCACCCCCATCCGCATCGTGCGGGCGGAAGGGTACCGGCACGTGGTGGCCCCCATCCTGGCCGCCTGAAGCAGCAGCTCCCCGCGACCTCCGCGTCCGGCCCCCGCAGCCAGGGGGCGGACGCGGGACTCCCCGCTCCGCCACCCCCGCCCGCTCCGGGCGGGGGCGACTCGACTCCAACCGGACCCGACCATGGAAGCCGTCTTCGGCAGCATCGTGTTCTTTGTTTTCCTGGGGATCATCTTCCTGTTCGTCTTTTTCCGCTTCATCCCCATCGGGCTCTGGATCCAGGCCCTCGCCTCCGGCGTGCGGCTGTCGTTCCTGAACCTGTTCGGGATGCGCTTCCGCAAGGTGAACCCGACGCGCATCGTCAACCCGCTGATCACCGCGCGCAAGGCGGGGATCGTCCTGAGCTCCGACGCGCTGGAGTCGCACTTCATGGCGGGCGGCAACGTGGAGCGGGTGGTGCAGGCGCTGATCGCCGCGGACAAGGCCGGCATCGACCTCCCCTTCGACCGCGCGGCCGCCATCGACCTGGCGGGGCGCGACGTGCTGGAGGCGGTGCAGACCTCGGTGAACCCCAAGGTCATCTCCACCCCGCGCGTGGCGGCCATGGCCAAGGACGGCATCCAGCTCATCGCCATCGCCCGGGTGACGGTGCGCGCCAACATCCTCCGGCTGGTGGGCGGCGCGGGCGAGGAGACCATCCTCGCGCGCGTGGGCGAGGGGATCGTTTCCACCATCGGCTCGGCGGCGAGCCACAAGGCGGTGCTGGAGAACCCGGACGCCATCTCCAAGACGGTGCTCAGCAAGGGGCTGGACGCGGGGACGGCGTTCGAGATCCTGTCCATCGACATCGCCGACGTGGACGTGGGCAAGAACATCGGCGCCGAGCTGCAGACGGACCAGGCGGAGGCGGACAAGCGGATCGCGCAGGCCCGCGCCGAGGAGCGGCGCGCCATGGCGGTGGCGCACGAGCAGGAGAACCGGGCGCGCGTGGAGGAGATGCGGGCGCGGGTGGTGGAGGCGGAGGCGCAGGTCCCGCTGGCCATGGCGGAGGCCTTCCGCAACGGCAACCTGGGGATCATGGACTACGCCCGCTACAGCAACATGCAGAGCGACACGGCCATGCGCCGCGCCCTGGCCGCCCCGGACAAGCCGGCGTCCGGCAACGGCGAGCTGGGCTGAGCCATGGGCTGGCTCGAGCTGCTGTTCGTCGCGATCTTCTTCGGCGCCCCGCTGCTGGGGAAGCTCTTCGAGAAGAAGCCGCCGGCGCTTCCTCCCCCGCCGCTCCCCCGGAGCGACGCCCCGCCGCCGGGGGACCTGCAGCCGCGCTTCCCGGCCCCCGCGCGCGCCACCCTCCCCGCCCCCGCCGGGACGGGCGGCGGGTGGTCCGCGGGGTGGGGCCAGTGGCCGGAGGGCGCCTCGGAGGAGGAGGACGCGGCCGAGGCGGGCGGCCTGGAGGAGGGGATCGCCGGGGACCACGACCTGGATGCGGACTCCATCCACACGCGGGAGGCGATCTCGCTGGAGCCGGTGTCCGCCGCGGAGGCCGCGGTGCGGCCGCTGCCGGAGGCCCCGGTGGGGCTGGACGCCACCGAGGTGGACTGGAACCGCGAGCACGTGCGCTTCCACGACAAGTACTTCAAGCCCGCCGCCCCGCCGCCGCGGACGGACCGCCTGGCGGACCACCTGCGCTCGCGCGCCGAGGTGCGCCGCGCGATCCTGCTGGCCGAGGTGCTGGGCCCGCCGCGCTCGCTGCGGGAAATGGAGGGAGAGCGCTGAGAGCGGACCGGGTGGGCAGCGCC
>JBEVLE010000214.1:0-10915 GCA_040509335.1 Longimicrobiaceae bacterium
TGAGGGATTTCGGCCCGAAGGGGCGAGACCCCGCGGGCAGTTTCGCGGGGGCTCGACTCCGTTACGCACGGTTGTTTCGTGCGTTACGGAGCCGAAGCCCGACCCCGGCGCCAGCCGGGGGCACGCCCGAACCCGCCGTCCAAAGCCGTTCCCAACGAAACGACCAGCTCTCAGAACGGCACCGGGCGCAGGTCGCTCCGCTCCGCCTGCGCGACGAACCGCCGCGTGTAGACGCGCACCATGGTGCCGTCGATCACCTCGACGCGGTGGATCTCGTCCATCCCCCGGCCCCCCAGCTCGGCCAGCCCGCCCACGGCCGGCATCTCGTCCACGACCACGAACACCGGCGTCAGCCTGCCGCGCCTGTACACGCAGTCGGCGGAGCGCCGGTCCGCGCACGCCACCAGGGCGAGCCCCGTGTACCAGCGCACGTAGTCCGCCGCGTTCGCCGCCACCGCGCGCCGGAAGTCGCGCTCGCCGAACGCCCGCGACGGGTGGGGGCTCGCGCGCAGCCGGTTCTGCAGGCGGCGCTCGAAGCGGGTCGCCCGCACCGTGAGCCCTTCCAGCGCCACGGCCTCCGCGGCGAGCACGACGCGCACCCGCAGGGTGTCGCTCGCCACCGTCCAGGCCTCCGTCGCGGACCGGAACCCGATGCGCGACACGGTCGCGGCGTACGTGCGCGGGGGCAGGCCGGCCAGCACGAAGCGCCCGGCGGAATCGGACACGGTGCCGCGCCGGGTGCCCGCGAGCGCGACCGTGGCGCCCGCGACCGGGCGCCCGGCGGCGTCGTGCACGCTCCCCGCGACGACCCCCGCCGGCGCGCCGCGCTGCTGCCCGGCGAGCGGCGCGGCGGCGAGCATCCACGCCACGACCGCGGCGCATCGCGCCAGGCGGCGGATCAGCGCCGCCGCGCTTCGCATGAACGCGTTTCCATGGCTGCCTCCTGCGTGAAGGGCCCTACGGGACGGCGGGAAAGTACGGCAGCCCGGGGTCGCGGGTGCGGGCGTACAGGACCCGGTCCACGAGGACGCCGTCCTTGAGGGTGCCGCGCACCATCACGCCCTCGCGCAGGTAGCCGGCCTTTTCCAGCACCCGCATGGAGGCCGGGTTCCAGGCGAAGACGGCGGCGAACACCCGGAACAGCTCCGGCTCCGCCAGCGCGGCCTCCGTCGCGCCGCGGACCGCCGCCGTCGCGATCCCGCGCCCGCGGAAGGGCTCGCCCAGCCAGTAGCCGATCTCCGCGGCGCAGCGCTCGTCGTCGCGGCCGCGGTGCAGCGACACGGTGCCCGCCGCGCGCCCCTCCACCTCCACGGCCCAGGTCCCCGCGGGGACCGGCTCGTCGGCGGCGTGGGCCAGCCACTCGTCGGCGTCCGCCTCGGTGTACGGGTGCGGAAAGCGGTCCCGCAGGTTGCGCCACACCCGGCGGTCGTCGGCGTGCAGCAGCAGCGCCTCGCGGTCCGAGCGCCGCCACGGGCGCAGCAGGCAGGCGCCGCAGTCGATCTCGCGGGGAAGCATTCCGCCCTCAGCGCTCCATCACGATCTGGATGACGTAGGCGTTCTCGTTGCCCTGGATGCGCACCCCCGGCGACGCGGGGCTGAGGTAGCGGATGGCGCGGATCCCGGTCGTGGACAGCTGCCGCAGCGAGTCCAGCCCGCCGTAGCGCGTCTCGTCCAGGTACACTACGATGCTGTTCGCCGCGAGCGGGTCCTGGATGGAGGTGACGCCGCGGCCGCGCAGCCAGGTGGGGTGCAGCTTGCGGATCAGCTCGTACGTGTTGGGCGACGGGTTCGCCTGGATCTCGGCCGCGGTGATCATGTCGGAGGAGCGCCCCGGGCCGCCCGTGCCCGCGGGAGCGCACGCCGCCGCCAGGACGGCGAGCAGGAGGACCAGGACGCGCGGGATGGCTCGCATCGGTTCCGGGGGGATGGCGGGGAAGGGGGAGATGCCTGCCGGGCGCCCCTGCATTCTAGGCTCCCGGGCCGCCGCCGCGAAAGGATCCGCCCGGGCGGGCCCGCGCCACGCCACCGCCGAGACGGGCGAGCAGCTCCAGCGCGTTTTTCGTGGCGGCGCCCGCGGCGGTGTTGTCGAATATGCACCACGTCCGCCGCCCCGCGGCCGCGGGCTCCCGGAGGCGCGCGGCGAGGGCGTCCAGGTACGCGGCGCCGTACGCCGAGTAGTAGGTGCGCGGCGAGCCGTGCAGCCGGTAGTACACCGTGTCCGGCGCGCCGCCCGGCTCCGCGGCCTCCGGCACCTTCGCCGGGTCGGCGGCGACGCGCGCGACCCCGTGGGCGGCGAGAAGCCCGTCCGCCTCCGCGGTGAACCAGCTCGCGTGCCGGGGCTCGCACGCCGCCGCGACGGGGGTGCGCTCGCGGAGCGCGGCGAAGAAGTCGCCCGCCGCGGCGGCGTCGAAGTCCAGGCTGGGCGGGAGCTGCACCAGCAGGCAGCCCAGGCGGTCCCCCAGCGCGCCCGCCTCCGCGAGAAAGGCGTCGAGCGCGTCCCCGGCCCCGCGCAGCCGCAGGCCGTGGGTGATCGCCCTGGGCACCTTGACGGCGAAGCGGAACTCTGCGGGGACGGAGGCGGCCCAGCGGGCGTACGTGGCGGGGCGGTGCGGGCGGTAGAAGGAGGTGTTGATCTCCGCGGCGGGGAAGCGGGCGGCGTAGCGCTCCAGGTGGGTCCCTTCCGGCGGGAAATCCGCCTGCTGGTCGCGGGGCAGGCTCCACCCGGCGCAGCCCACGAGGACCGCCGGGCCGCCGCTCAAGGGCGCGCGGCGGAGCCGTCCGCGGCGGCGCGGAACCGCTCCGCGAACCGCGCCATGCGGGCGCGGTTCACGCCCAGGTCGCTGCGCCCCACCCGCGACGCCGAGCGGAAGCGCACCACGCGCGCCCCGCCGTCCACCACCACCTCCACGTCGTCCACGAAGCGGATCAGCCGGCTGCGCGCCTCCGCGCGCAGGTAGCCCGGCGCTTCCGCGACGATGCGCGTGCGCGGCTCCGCCAGCAGCGCGGCGCGGGCGCGCGCCTGCGCCGCGGCGGGCGCGTCCGCGAAGGGGAGCGCCGGCATGGCGTGCCGGGCGTCGGCCGCCTCGGTGGAAACGCAGTTGGGAGTGGACGGGCAGGGGCGGAGCGCCTCGCCGGGGGCGGCGAGCCCGCGGGGGGCGGGGTAGCACCCCCCGAGCAGGAGCACGGCGGCGAGCGCCGCGGGTGCGTTCCGGGTCAACGGCGCCTCCGGGTGGCGCGGTGAAGGGGCCGGCGGGCTACCGGGAATATTCCTCGGGCTCGTCCCACGACTCGGCCCAGAACTCCTCCTCGGCGCGGGCGGCCTTCCGGGGATCGAGCGGCTCGTCGTCGTCGTCGTCGTCGCCGCCGGTGGACAGCGTCCCGTGCTCCAGGATGCGGCGCAGGGCGTCGTCGTCCACCCGGGGCGGAGCGCCGGGGCGGGTCGCGGAGCGGAGGCGCGCCAGGTAGCGCAGGCCGGCCGCCCCGGCGAGCAGGGCCAGGAAGATCCAGAGCCAGGTCATGCGGCGGCGTGGTGACGGGACCGGGGATCCGGCGGGGGCGGCGGCCCCCGCCGCGGCTCGCTCAGCTCGACGCGGCGTCGATCCGGGGTACGTTCTGCATCTCGCAGACCAGGGAGATGGCCTCCTCCAGGAGCGCGGGATCGAGCCGGGGATAGAAGCTCTTGGCGTGCTCCTCGATCTCGGTGCGCGACGAGCCCGGACGCACGGACGCGCGGATCGCCTGCACCCGGGACTCGCGGAGCAGGCGCGCGGTCTTTTCCTCGCGGCGCTGCCGCGCCGCCGCCATCTCGCTGGCAAGATCAATGGTAGACAAAATGCGACCTCCGGGTATGAGAGAGTACCTCCGCCGTATGTAAGATAACACCCCTGTCCACCGTCCACGACCGATCCGCCCCCGCGCTCCCCGCCGCCGTCCTTGACACGGCCGGAACCGCTCCGCATCATATACCCAGTCAGCTAGGGATAGACAGCTAGGGACCAGCCGATGCAGCGCAGGAACGACGTCCTCCAGGGCACCCTCGCCCTCCTCGTGCTCCGCACCCTTTCGGCGCAGGGGCCCATGCACGGGTACGCGATCACGGCCCACATCCAGCGCGTTTCCGCCGACCTCCTCCGGGTGGAGGAGGGCTCGCTGTATCCCGCGCTGCACCGCATGGAGCAGGACGGGTGGCTGCGCAGCGAGTGGGGGACCACCGAAAAGAACCGCCAGGCGCGCTTCTACTCCATCACCCCGGCGGGCGAGAAGCAGCTCGCGCGGGAGCAGGAAAGCTGGACCCGCCTCACCACCGGCGTGGGCCGCGTGCTCGGCCTCGCCTGACCACCGCCCCACCGGGAGCCCCCTTCCATGGCCTGGTACCACCGCCTCCTCAACACGGCGCGCCCCGAGCGCCTTTCCCGCGACCTGGACCGCGAGCTGGAGTTCCACCTGGCCGAGCGCGCGGACGAGCTGATGGCCGGCGGGATGGGCGAGGCGGAGGCGCGCCGCCAGGCCCGGCTGCGCTTCGGCGGGGCCGGCGTGCACAGGGAGCGCACGCGCGAGCGCGACGTCCTCCCTTGGCTGGAGTCGCTCGCGGCGGACGTGCGGTACGCGCTGCGCTCGCTGCGCGCCAACCCGGGCTTCGCGGGGGTGGCGGTGCTGTCGCTGGGGCTGGGGATCGGGGCGAACACCGCCATCTTCAGCCTGATGGACGCGGTGATGCTGCGGGCGCTCCCGGTGGACCGGCCGGAGGAGCTGGTCCAGGTGACCATGGGCGGCCCGGACGACGTGGACTTCACCAACCCGCTCTGGGAGGAGGTGCGCGACCGGCAGGACGTGTTCGCCGGGGCGTTCGCCTACACGGACCAGCGCTTCGACCTGGCCGGCGGCGGCGAGGTGCGCCCGGTGGAGGGCGTGTGGGTCAGCGGCGGCTTCTTCGGCACGCTCGGGGTGGCGCCCGCCGCGGGCCGCCTCCTCGGCGCGGCGGACGACTTCCGCGGCTGCCCGGCCGTGGCGGTGCTGGGCCACGGCTTCTGGCAGAGCGCGTACGGCGGGTCCGCGGGCGCGGTGGGGCGGAGCGTGTCGCTGAACGGCCACCCCTTCCAGATCGTGGGCGTGGCCGCCCGCGGGTTCACGGGGGTGGAGGTGGGGAAGGCCGCGCAGGTGTTCGCGCCGCTCTGCGCCAGGGCGGTGGTGGACGGCGGGGACGGCGGGCTGGACCAGCGCAGCTTCTGGTTCCTGCGCATCGTGGGGAGGCGCGCGGAGGGGGTGACGGAGGCCGGGGCGCGGGCGCGGCTGGCGGCGCTCGCCCCGGCGGTTTTCGGGGCGACGGTGCCCCCCGACTGGGACGAGAAGGGCAGGCGGGAGTACGCGAAGAACACGCTGGACGCGGTGCCGGCGGCGAGCGGGTATTCCGGCCTCCGCGTCCAGTACCGCGACGCGCTCCTCGCGCTCGCGGGGGTGGTGGGGCTGGTGCTGCTGATCGCCTGCGCCAACGTCGCCAACCTGCTGCTGGCCCGCGCCACCGTGCGCCGCCGCGAGGTGGCCATCCGCCTGGCGATCGGGGCGGGGCGCGGCCGGCTCGTCCGCCAACTCCTCACGGAAAGCCTGCTGCTGGCGCTGCTGGGCGGGGCGACCGGGCTGGTGTTCGCGAGCTGGGCGAGCGGGCTGCTGGTGCGCCTCCTTTCCACCCGGGCCAACGCCGTGCGGCTGGACCTGGGGGTGGACGGCCGGCTGCTCGCCTTCACCCTGGCGGTGACCACGGCGACCGCCGTGCTCTTCGGGCTGGCGCCGGCGTGGCGCGCCACGCGGGTGGACCCGCACGCGGCCATGCAGGCCACCGGCCGCAGCGTGGCGGAGGGGCACTCGCGCTTCACCCTGGGGAGGGCGCTGGTGGTGGGGCAGATCGCGCTGTCGCTGGTGCTGGTGCTCGGCGCCGGCCTCCTGCTGGGCACCTTTCGCAGGCTCGCCACGCTGGACCCGGGCTTCCGCAGCGAGGGCGTGCTGCTCGCCTCGCTGGACCTGCGCGGCACCGGCCTCCCCGACGAGCGGCTCCCGGGATTGAAGCGGGAGATCCTGGAAGCGGTCCGCGCGACGCCGGGCGTGCGCTCGGCCAGCGCGTCGGCGATCACGCCGGTCAGCGGGGCGGCGTGGAACGGGCGCGTGGTGGTGGACGGCTACGCGCCGTCGCGGCGGGACGACGACCTCGTCTTCTTCAACTCGGTGAGCGAGGGCTTCTTCGCCACGATGGGGACGCCGCTCCTGGCCGGGCGCGACTTCGACCGCGGGGACGCGGCGGGGGCGGAAACGGTGGCGGTGATCAACGAGGCCATGGCCCGCAGGTTCTTTTCCGGCGCGAGCCCGCTGGGCCGGCGCATCGAGGTCGACGGCCCCCCCGGCCAGCAGAAGACGCTGCGGGTGGTGGGGGTAGTGGGGAACACCAAGTACCGCTCGCTCCGCGAGGAGACCGAGCCGCTGGTGTACCTGTCCATGGCGCAGGACGTGGACGCGGGACCTCCAATGTTCAGCCTGGAGCTGCGCACCGCCGGCCCGCCCGCGGCGCTCGCTCCCGCGGTGACCGCGGCGGTGGGCGGCATCGACCGCGGCGTCTCGCTCCGCTACGCCACGCTCCGGGAGCAGGTGGACGGGTCGCTCACCCAGGAGCGGCTGCTGGCGACGCTGTCGGGCTTCTTCGGGGGGCTGGCGCTGCTCCTCGCGGCGGTGGGCCTGTACGGGACCATGGCGTACAGCGTGGCGCGGCGGCGGGGCGAGATCGGCATCCGCATCGCGCTGGGGGCCGCGCGGGCGCGGGTGGTGCGGCTGGTGCTGGGCGAGGTGGGGAGGATGGTGCTGGCGGGGGTGGTGATCGGGGCGCTGGCGGCGGCGGTGATGGTGCGCCGGGTGGCGCCCTTCCTCTTCGGCCTGGCGCCCTCGGACCCTGCCACCTGGGCGCTCTCCGCGCTCACCCTCGCCGCGGCGGCCGCCGTCGCGGGCGCGCTCCCCGCCTGGCGCGCCGCGCGCGTGGATCCCATGGACTCGCTGCGGGAGGAATGATATAGATCAGCGTGTGGAGCGGGGAACGGCGATCCGCTCCGGCGGCTCCGGTGTTCGGGGTCGGCCGGGGGCGGCTGCTCCGTCGGTGCGGAACCCGAAGGGACTCGCCAGAGCACTCGCCCACGCTCCGAGTACGGGCGGGATCACGCTGGCTTCGAACAACGCACCTCCTGCGCAGCCTCCCCCGACCTCCCTGCGCAGATCGCAACGGCAACGGCCCAGACCGACAGGAAGCCCTCCCCCAGAATTGGGGGAGGGTGGCGGCTCTCAGGCCGCCGGGTGGGGGCCCAGCGGACGCCAGCACCCGCCCCGCGTGAGGGATTTCGGCCCGAAGGGGCGAGACCCGGCGGCTGTTTGCCGGGGCTCGACTCCGTTACGCACGGTCGTTTCGTGCGTTACGGAGCCGAAGCCCGACCCCGGCGCAGCCGGGGGCACGCCCGAACCCAGCCCCTGCCGTTCGTCAGGCTCGTAGTCGTTCCTCGTCGTGGAAAACTCCGCCAGCAAGAAACCCCACCGCCGCGCGGATCACCTCCGGGTCGCGCAGGATCTCCCGGTGGCCCAGCCCTGATGTGGTGACCAGCCGCGCTCCCGGCCACGCCGCCACGATCTCCTCGCTCTCGCTCCAGGGGACCTCGGGATCGCCGCGGTCGTGGAAGGCGAGGAGCGGCACGGTCATCGCGGGCGCCGTCGCGGGAACGGACACGTCGCGCGCGGGGATCCCCAGCCACGCCTCGATCTCGCGCACCGACACGCCCCACTCGCCGCGCGGCAGCCCCACCGCCTGCATGAACACGTCGTGGAAGCGGAACGGGTCCGCCGCCGCGCCCACGAACACCGCGCGCTCCGCCCGCAGCCCGCCGCGCAGCGCGTAGGTGGCCGTCGCCGCGCCCATGGAGTGGGCGAGCACGGCGTGCGCCGGCGCCACCTCGCGGACGGCGGCCCGCAGGGCGTCGGCGTAGTGCGGGAGCGTGGAGATCCGCCCGTCCGACGAGCCGTGGCCGGGCGCGTCGAAGGCGACCACGCCGAATCCCCGCTCCAGGAGCGGCTCCACGAAGTGGACCAGGCTCCCGGCGCGTCCGCCCCAGCCGTGCAGCAGGTACACCGCCGGGCCGCTCCCCCACCTCCACCCGTGGACGCGCCCGCCCCGCACGCGGAGGGTGAACGGCTGCCCGGTGGCGAGCAATTCCAGGGTGCGCGGGGAGGGCCGCCGGCGCGGCGGGGTGAAGAAGATGCGGCGCGCGAGGCGGCGGGCCAGTGGCGGAGAGACGCGGTGAAGCAGGCGGACGGTGCCGGTGACCGCCGTTGGTATTTTCAACCGAACGTTCGTGCTTTTTTGAGGTGTGGGTGCGTCCATGGTCCGTGCTCCTCGCGGGGGGATGGCTACGGGCGCGCCGCGGACACCGCGGCCGCGTCCCGGATCAGGGTCTCCAGCGCGATCCGGGCGCGCTGCTCCGCGCCGGGATCGCCCAGGAGCCGCCGGTACTGGTGGGTCACCAGCATGGTGCCGTACAGGCCGTACGCGAACTGCTCCGCGTCCAGGTCGTCGCGGAAGTGGCCGGCGGACACGGCGCCGCTCGCGACCCGGGCCAGGAAGTCGATCCACTCGCGCTGCACCTCCACCAGCCGGTCGCGCGGGGCGCCCGGGCGGTCGTCCAGCTCCACGGACGCGGCCACGAAGAAGCAGCCGCCGCGCGCCCCGGACTCCTCGGGCCAGCGGAGCCAGTTCTCCAGCACGGCGCGGACGCGCGGCTCGCCGCGCTCGGTGCGCAGCGTGGGCAGCGCGACGTGCCGGGTGAAGTTCTCGGCGGCGTACTCGATCACCTGGAGCTGGAGCGCTTCCTTGGACTGGAAGTGGGCGAAGAGCCCGCTCTTGGAAAGCTCCAGCTCCTGCGCCAGCCGCCCGATGCTCAATCCCTCCAGCCCCGCCTGGCTGGCGAGGCTGAACGCGTGCTCCAGGATGGCCCGCCGGGTGAGTGCGCCCTTGCTCATGGCTTTAAAATAGAACGACCGTTCGTGCAGTCAAGGCTCTCTGTCGGCGGCGGTCCGGCCCGAGCACGGCCGCCCCCGCCGTGGCGCCCGCGCCGAACGACACCAGCAGCGTCGGCCCGTCGGCGGGGACCCGGCCGCCGCGCAGCGCCTCGTCGAGCGCGATGGGGATGGTGGCCGCGCCGGTGTTGCCCAGCCGGTCTATGTTGACGAACACGCGCTCGTCCGGCAGGTCCATCTCCTTCTTCAGCCCGTCGATGATGCGCAGGTTGGCCTGGTGAGGCACCACCAGCCCCACGTCGGCGGGGGCGGTGGCGGCGCGCTCCAGCGCGGCGGCGGCCTGCGCGGCCATGGTGCGCACGGCGGCCCGGAAGAGCCGCGTCCCCTCCATGCGCAGCAGGTGCGTGCGCTCCTCCAGCACGCGCGCGTCGAAGGGGCGGCGCGAGCCGCCGCCCGGGCGCAGCAGCGCGTCGGCCAGTCGCCCATCGGCCCACCAGCTGGTCGCGAGCAGCGGCAGCGGCCCCGGGCCCGCGGCGAGGACCACGGCGCCCGCCCCGTCGCCGAAGAGCGGGCCGGTGGCCGGGTCGGCGCGGTCGGTGACGGTCGACAGCTTTTCCACGCCCACCACCAGGGCGAAGCGCCCGGCGCCGCAGCGCAGCAGGGCATCCGCCACCACCAGCGCGTAGATCCACCCCGCGAACCCGGCCTCCACGTCGAAGCAGGCGGCGCCCCACGCCCCCACCGCGGCCTGCAGCTCGCAGGCGGTGGGCGGGGTGAGGTGGTCGGGGGTGGAGGTGGCGACCACCACCACGCCCAGCTCCTCGGCCCCGATCCCCGCAGCCTCCAGCGCGGGGCGCGCCGCGCGGGCGGCCATTGCCGCGGCGCCCTCGTCGTCCGCGGCGACGCGGCGCTCGCGGATCCCGGTGCGCCGCAGGATCCAGTCTTCCGTCACGCCGGCGAGCGCGGCGATCTCGGCGTTCCCCAGCACGCGCGCGGGGAGGTGGCTCCCCGTCCCCGCGACGTGCGTCCCCGCGCCCTCCTCCGCCCCCACGCGTCAGCTGCCCAGGGCGGCCCGTACCATCGCGTCCAGCCGCGGCCCCCCCACGGCGCCCGACACCCGCGCCACGCCCTTGCCGCCGTTGAAGGCGATCAGGGTGGGGATGGAGCGGATGGCGAGGTGCGCGGAGATGCCCGGGTTGCGGTCGGTGTCGACCTTTGCCACCAGGATCTGGCCCGCGCGGTCGCGGGCGAGCTGGTCCAGCACCGGCGCCATCGCCTTGCAGGGCCCGCACCAGTCGGCGTAGAAGTCCACCACCACCGGCACCTCGGCGTCTCTCACCACCCGCTCGAAGTCGGCGTCGGTGAGGTGGAGCGGCTGGTCGAGCGCGATGGACCGGGCGCACTGGCCGCACTTCGGGCCGTCGGCGGCGCGCGCCATGTCCACCCGGTTCAGCCGGCCGCAGGAGGCGCAGGGCACCGTCGCCTTGCGGCTGGTCCTGGCGATCTCGGACATCGTGTCCCTCCGTCTCGGGGCGATGGGTTCTCGTGGGCTCCGCGCGCTCACCGCACGGGACGTGCAACGGAATCTACAGCGCCGGTCCGGCGGGGGAACCCGCGGGGCCGGTTTCGGGCTTGATTCGGGTACCCCCCGGGGATAGTCTTCCGGGCGTCCACTCCCCACCCGCGCCCCAGGCTCGTGAGCCCCGTAACCCCGCACCCCTCCACGCTCGCCCTGCACGAGGTGCTCGGCCACTTCCTGGCGGAGTGGACCGAGGCGGGCGCGCGCGAGCGGCGCCCGGCGCGCCCCGCGGGGGCCGGCGCCGGGCCCGAGCCCGTCCGCGTGGCGTACGTGGCCCGCGTCGCCAACAACCGGGGCCCCCAC
>JBEVLE010000215.1:0-21948 GCA_040509335.1 Longimicrobiaceae bacterium
CTCCCACCCGGCGCCCCACTCCGCGGGGGCGCCGTGCGACGCGGCGGCGGCCGGGCGGACGCCCGGTGCGGTGGCGAACAGCGCGGCGGGGGCGGCGGCGACGCCGGCGGCGAGCCGGGCGAAGCGGCGTGCGGCCTGCGGCTCGGGAGGGCCCGGACCGGAGGCGGAGGACGAGGGCATCGCGGGAGATTGCATGTAGGAACCGGGGGGCGAGGTTCCCTGCGGCCGGGGGCGGCCATGCGTGTGCACGCGGCGGCCGGGGGCCGCCTGCAGCGCGCGTGCATCATACACGCGGGAGCGCGCATGTGCAAGTGATTATTTCCACTACATGCCCGGAAAAACAGGGCCGCACCGCACATCTTCCGCCTCGCGGCGACCGGGGCCCGTCCGCGCCGCACGCTCCGCAAACACATGTGTCCGGGAAACATCCGCCGCGCGGGGCGCCCGGCGGCCGGGGGCGCCGCGGGTGGCCCGGGGCGTTGCGGGCGTGCAACGGAACGTTACCACCGTTCCACACGCCATGCCCGGCGCGGGTCGCGCACCATGCACCTCCACTCCGCGCTTTTCCGCGCCGCTGCGCGGTTTCCGGCGGCCCGGCGCGGGGCGGGCCGCCGGGCCCGGCACCGGCACTCCGTTTGCGCGGCCGGGGGGGTGCCGCGCGCGGTCCCGCGGCGCCGGACCCACCCCCTTCCGAGCCACCTCATGCCCCTCCGGCACGCACGCGCCGCCCGCCGGCGGCGCCCTCCACCGCGGGCGCTCGCCACGCTCCTGGCCGCGGCGGCGCTGTCGCTCGCAGGCTGCACCGAGGACACGCTGTACGACGGCGAGGAGGTCGCGGGGCCGGAGGTCACCGTGGCCCCGCACACCGTTTCCGTGTCGCTCGCCGCCACGCCGCCGCGCGTGGAAGTGGGCGAGGCGCTGCGCGTGGTGGTCACCGGCCGCGGCGCCGACGAGGAGCCGGGGCGCATCGCCCAGCTGGGGGCCACGGTGCTGGTGATGAACACCGCGCGCACCGACACGGTGGTGGTCCCGCTGGGGCCCCAGGCCATCTCGCCGCCCGCGGCGGGCGTGGTGACGCGCGAGTTCACCTTCACCGTCGCGCCGGCGTGGGTGGACCGCCTGCGCCTCCCCGACACGCTGGCGGTGGAGGTGCACGGCTGGGCGGTCAACGCCGCGGGGTCGTGCGTGGCGGCGGTGCAGGACAGCGTCCAGAAGCTCCCCTGCGCGGACTTCCGCGGCAGCCGCGTCGCCTCGGGGCGGCGCGGCCTCGCGGCGCGCTTCCTGGTGGCGGCCGGCACCACGGTGGCGCTCCCGGCGGGCGCCCGCTCCATCGGCGACCTGGTGGTGGACAACGCCACCGGCCGCCTTTTCCTCAGCAACCGCACGCTTCACCGGGTGGAGGTGCTGGACCTGGCGACCCGCCAGTTCGGCGCGCCGGTGTCGGTGGGCTCGGAGCCGTGGGGGATGAGCCTGGGGCTGGACGGCGACACGCTGATCGTCGCCAACTCCGGCGGGATCAACGTGTCGTTCGTGCACACCGGCACCCTGCGCGAGGACCTGGCACGCCGCTTCGAGATCCCGCGGGTGACGCTGTACCAGGTCAAGGTGCAGGTCAACCCGCTGACCGGCGCCTGGGTCTACACCAACATCGACTTCTTCAACTACGTGGACCGCCCGCTGTACGTCACGCAGGACGCGGGGCGGCGGCTGCTGTACTCGGCGGGGAGCACGCAGGCGGCGCCGGTGGGCACCATCCGCGTCGCGCGGTGGCTCCCCGGGTGGCAGACCTGGGACGCGCAGATGCTCTTCCACCAGCGCGCCGTGGACCTGGACTCGTCGTTCGTCGCCATCGGCAACGCGGACGACGTGGACGTGGTGGGGCCCAACGCGGTGGTCATCACCGACCACCTCCCCGGGAGCCGGCCGCAGGTGACGCTGGTGAGCCCCGCGCTGCCGGCGCAGCAGGCCGCGGACTCGCTGCGCGCCCGGGGCTCGGACGTGGTCGTGTTCGACGGCAAGTGGCGGCTCCCCCAGTCGGTGGAATTGTCGGACACCACCTTCGTGACCGCCTCGGGAGACCGTGGCTGGGTCGCCTTCGGCGAGGGGGTCCGCACCCCGGCGGGGCGCATCATCCTGTGGAGCGCCGCCTCGGGGCTGTCGCGGGTGGAGGAGATCGCCGACATCACCAACAACACCTCGGACCGCATCACCGGCATCGGCCTCAACCAGGACGGCTCGCTGGGGATGGCCCGCGGGACGCAGGCGGCCTACTTCTTCGGCAACGACCTGCGCCTGCAGGGGCTGGCGCGGCAGGAGGCGCAGGGCGGCGGCGCCGGCTTCCTCCCCTTCCGCACCGGCAACCGCACCCTGGCGTTCACCGGCACGGGGAGCGGCACCGTCCAGGTGGTGGAGACCACCAGCTACCGCCCGCTGGGCGAGGTGTACATCCGGGACGCCGTGGCCGGGCCCTTCCGGGTGGCCCCGCCGCTCCCCGGGCAGCTCGCCTGCCCCGCCGACTACGCGACGGGCCCCGCCGGGTGCGTGGTGGCGCGGGCCTACGCGGTGACCGCCGGGGGGGGCGTGGCGATCGTGGACGTCCTGCGGGAGAACCTGCTGCCGGCCGCGGCCGCGAGGAGGGAGTGATGGGACCCAGGACGCGGGTGGCGGCGGCGCTCCTGGCCGCCGCGCTGGCGGCGCCGGCGGCGCGCGCCCAGGACTACGGCGGGGCGATCGGCTACGGCGGCGGCGGCATCTGGTTCGGCGACTTCAACGAGCGCGGCCCCTCGCTGGCGCTGCAGTCGGGGTGGCTGGCCGCCGCCCACGTCGAGCAGTACCTGGGGAGCGGGCGCATCGGGGCGCGGCTGGGGGCGGCGTTCACGCAGCGCCCCTTCGACGCGGCGGGGCTGGCGCGCGACATCAACACCTGGCTGTTCGACGGCAGCCTGCTCCTGCGCCCCCTGCCGGTGAGCCGCGGCCGGAGCGTGGTCCCCTTCGTGAGCGTGGGCGCGGGGCTGGTGAGCTACGGCTTCGGCGAGGGGCGGCCGGTGGTGTTCGAGGAGTCGGGCGCGGTGTACCCCGGCGACACGGACCGGCGGTGGACGGTGGGCGGCGGGGTGGGGCTGGACTTCGTGCCGCGCTTTTCCCTGTGGGGAACGCCGCTGGGGGTGCGCCTGGAGGCCGCGGACCAGGTCGCGCTGGAATCGCCCTTCGAGTCGCCGGACGGCGACGCGCTGGGGCCGGTGCACAACGTCCGCGTGACGCTGGGGCTCATCGGGCTGGTGGAGCTGCCGTGACGCGCGGCGCCCGGCGGCCCGGCGCGGGGGGCGCGCGGTGAGCGCCCGGATCCTGGTGGTGGACGACGACGCCCAGATGCGGGTGGCGTTCGAGTTCCACCTGCTGCGCACCGGCTACGAGGTGGCCACGGCCGCCAGCGCCGAGGAGGCGCTGGGGATGGTGCACGAGGTCCGCCCCGCGATCATCATCACCGACATCCAGATGGAGGAGATGAGCGGGCTGGAGCTGCTGCAGCGCGTGGGCGCCTCCAGGCTGGACGCGGACGTGGTCGTGATCACCGCGTACGAGGACATGAAGAGCGCCATCGGCGCCATCCGCGACGGCGCGTACGACTACATGGTCAAGCCCGTGGACCTGGACCAGCTGGACATGGTCCTGCGGCGCTGCCTGCGCGACCGCGCGGCCCGCAAGCGGCTCGCGGACGAGCCGTCCACCGGGCGGGTGGCGGACGGCTCGGAGCTGGTGGTGGGGCGCACCGCGGGGATGATCGAGATCTACAAGACCATCGGGATGCTGGCGGGGACGCGGGCGCCGGTGCTGATCCGCGGGGAAACGGGGACGGGCAAGGAGCTGGTGGCGCGTGCCATCCACTTCAACTCGCCGCAGGCGGGGGAGCCCTTCGTCGCCATCAACTGCACCGCGCTCGCCGAGAACCTGCTGGAATCCGAGCTCTTCGGGCACGTGCGCGGCGCCTTCACCGGCGCGGTGGGCGACCGCAAGGGGCGCTTCGAGCTGGCGGGGAACGGCACCATCTTCCTGGACGAGATCGGCGACACGGCTCCCGCTTTCCAGGCCAAGCTGCTGCGCGTGCTGCAGGAGCGCGAGTACTACCCGGTGGGCGGGGAGCGCCCGCGGCGCACCGAGGCGCGGGTGATCGCGGCCACGCACCGCCCCATCGAGGACTTGATCTCGCAGGGCGCCTTCCGCGAGGACCTGTACTTCCGCCTGCGGGTGGTGGAGATCGTGGTCCCCCCGCTGCGCGAGCGGCGCGAGGACATCCCCCTGCTGGCGGAGCACCTGCTCGCCCGCGCGGCGCGCGAGATCCACAAGGACGTGCGCATCATCCCCCCGCCGGTGATGAAGGCGCTGCAGGCGTACGACTGGCCCGGCAACGTGCGCGAGATGGAAAACACCATCACCCGGGCGGCGGTGCTGGCGCACGGCCCCGCGGTCTCGCTGGAGAACCTGGGGCTGGGCACGGTGCCGGTGAAGGGCGCGGCGGGCGGCTCCGGCCCGGAGGCGACCACGCTGGACGAGGTGGAGCGCCTGCAGGTGGAGCGCATCCTCCAGCGCACCGGCGGCAACAAGCGCCGCGCGGCGCGGCTGCTGGGGATCTCGCGGCCGCGGCTGGACCGGCTGCTCGCCAAGTACGACGGGCACGTCACCAACGGCAACGGGAACGGCGACGGCGACGCGGACCACGACGACTGAGCCGCGCGCCGTCCCGTGCACGACATCCGGATCGTCCGCCGCTCTTCAATCCCGGAGGCCGGCTTGGTCCCGCTTCCCTCCTCCGCGCTCGCGCCCCTCGTGGACGAGGTGGTCTACTGGATCCAGCACCAGGTCCGGACCATGGACGACCGCACGTTCATGCTGTCCCTGGTGGGGGTGATCGTGGTGATGTGGCTGGTCATGGCGGGGTTGCGTCCGCGGCGCTGAACGGCTGTTGAACGGCTGGGTTCGGGCGTGCCCCCGGCTGGCGCCGGGGTCGGGCTTCGGCGCGGCCGCGGGATCGGGGAAGGCGCCCGGCTCACATGGGTTCCGTGCTGCGGGACCGGTTTTCCGCCCTCGGGAGGGGCCGCCCAAGCGGGCGGCCCCTCCTTCGTGCTCGCGGCGCGGCCGGAGTGTAAGTCGGCGTCATGGCGCGTGATGCGGCATTGTCCCACCACATGTCGCACTTTCACGGCATTGCCCCATGTGCTGCATTGAATTGCGGGCCGGGCTGTAATGCATCGATGCCACGCCGGATCGCGGGCCTTCGTCGCCGCGAATTGCAAATCGCTCACTGACAACGGTTTACGATTCGGGTGGCGGATGGTACGGGACGTGTAAATGGTCCGGGCGTCCGGCGAGGAGCACCGATGGTGAACCGGTTCCGGCAGAAGTCCCACCGTGGGCCTGCATTCCAGGCAGGCTCGTTCCCCCCCGGGCGGATCTCCCGCCCATCCCAACTCAGGAGGACGTCATGATCCGCAAGCTTTGGAACGACGAGTCCGGCCAGGGCCTCACCGAGTACGCGCTCCTCACCGGCGCCGTGGCGTCGATGGTCGCCGCGCTCGCGTTCCTGTTCCGCACCCAGCTCCAGACCATGCTCACCACCATCGGCAACAACGTGGTGGGCAAGGCGGCGACCGTGAACAACCCGACCGCGCCGACCTGACCGATCGGATCCGCCGAACCGGTTCCGGCGCATCGGTGCTCCGGGACCGGTCCGCCTTTCCGCGGAAGCTTCACTGTGGGCCTGCATCCGTGACGGGCCTGTTTCCCCGGGCGGACCTCCCGCCCCACCCCAACTCCACCGGCTACGGCCAGGAGGACGTGATGATCCGCAAGCTGTGGAACGACGAGTCCGGCCAGGGCCTCACCGAGTACGCGCTCCTCACCGGCGCCGTGGCGTCCATGGTCGCCGCGCTCGCGTACCTGTTCCGCGACCAGCTCTCGACCATGCTCACCACCATCGGCAACAACGTGGCGGGCAAGGCGGCGACCGTGAACAACCCGACCGCCCCGACCTGACGGATCGCTGATCTGCAGAACCGGCCCCGGCGCCTCCGTGCTCCGGGGCCGGTCTCCGTTGCTGCCCGCACGGACGACGTGCGGCGCCACCCCGTTCGCGCGCCGGTCCCTCCAGCCGACCCAGGCCATGCTCCATCCCCGAGAGCGAATCCCGGAAGGCGGTACGTGGAGCCGCGCCCACCGGCGCGCGGCGGCGGCCTTCGTCCTGCTCGCGGCGGTACAGGTGGGAGTTCCCCTCGCCCGCCTGTGGCAGCCGCGGCCCGCCCGGTGGGGATGGCAGATGTACTCCGCGGCTCTCCACTTTCCCCGCCTCGCCGTGGTCCGCCGCGACGGCTCCGAGCTGAAGATCCTCCTGGACGACTACGTGGTGAGGGCGCGCACCGACGTCGCGTTGAAGTCGCTGCTGCCGCCCCACCTGTGCCGGACGCTCCCCGCGGCGGCCGCGGTCCGCTTCGTCGCGTATCCCGACACCGCGGCCGTCACCGTCCCATGCGCCCGCTAGACCGGCTCCACGCGCTGGTGTCCGCGCGGGACGACGGGCGCGCCGTCGCCCTGGTCAGGATCGGGATCGCGGCCGCCTGCGCGGCCAAGCTGGCGCTGGTCCAGCCGCTGTTCCGGCGGCTCGGCGACCCGGCGCTCCTGCACGTGCCCTACGGCGTCGGCCTCCCCGTGCACCCGGGCCCGGCGCTCGCCGCCGCGTGGCTGGCGGCCGCGCTCGCGTTCGGGCTGGGGTGGCGCACCCGCTGGGCGGGGGGCGCGCTCGCGGCGGCCATGGCGGCCACGCTGCTCGCCGACCAGCAGCTGTACTCCAACCACCTGTACCTGCTCGCGTGGACCGTGGGCCTGCTGTGCCTGGCGGACGCGGGCGCGCGCTTCTCGCTGGACGCCCGCCGGGGCGGGGCGCGCGAGGTGCCGCGGTGGCCGGTCGTGCTGCTGCGCGTGCAGGCGTCCGCCGTGTACTTCTTCGCCGCGGCGAGCAAGGTGAACCCGGACTTCGTCACCGGCGGCGTGCTCGCCGCCTCCATGCGGTGGACCGGCCCGCTGGCCGTGCCGGAAGTGCTGGGCAACCGGTGGGTCCTGTTCGCGCTGTCCCTCGCGACGATCGCGGTGGAGCTGTGGCTGTCGGCGGCGCTGTGGTCGCGGCGGCTGCGCCCGGGCGCGATCGGGCTCGGCATCCTCCTGCACCTGGGGATGGTCGCCACCACCCGCCCCACGCTGGAGCTCGCCCTGTTCGCGGGGATCATGTGGTGCCTGTACGCGGCGTTCCTTCCCGCGGCCGGCGTCGCGGCGGCGCTGGACCGGCTCGCCGCCGCCGCGCGGCGCCGCGGGGCCGCGGGCGTCCGGGCGGCAACGAAAGAGGCCACCGGCATCGCCCTGTTACCATGATCGCGTAGCGCGTTGCACCGCCGCCGGCGCCATGTGGCGTAAGTCGTTGGTATTGCGGGCTTGACGCTCCGGCACACCCGGTGCTTCCAGAGGCACCGCCCTCCACGGGCGGCAGGCGGCTCTCCCGGCCCCGCGCGGAGCCGGCCCCATGTACTCACCCCGTCCAGCGACAGCCAACGTGCACAACGAGCAGATCGGGCCCGCGCAGGACGATTCCGGCCAGGCACTCACCGAGTACTCGCTGCTGGTGGGCGTGGTCGCCTCCATCGTCGTCAGCCTTTCCGTGCTGTTCCGCGCCGAGCTGGGCGAGATGGTGACCGCGGTCGGCTCGCAGCTGCTGCTCGTGGTATCGCAGATCCAGTGACCGGCACCGATCCGGGAACCGAACCAAGATGCTCGACCTCCTCACCACCGCCGCCCTGCTCGCCCTGGTCCTCGCCGCCGCGGCCACGGACCTGCGCGCGCGCCGCATCCCCAACGTGCTGACCGTTTCCGGGCTCGCCGTCGGGCTGGCGCTGCGGTCGCCGCTGGGCGGCGCGGCGCTGCTGGACGGGGCGCTGGGCGCCGGCGCCGCGCTCCTGGTGGGCGTGGTCTTCTTCGCCGCGCAGGCGCTGGGCGGCGGCGACGTCAAGCTGCTCGCGGCGGTGGGCGCGTTCACCGGGTGGTCCGAGCTGGGCCCCACGCTGGTCGTGGTCGCGATGATGGGCGGGCTCCTGGCGCTCGCCGAGGCCGTCCGCCGCGGCGTGCTCGTGCCGGTGCTCGCCAACACCGGGCGGCTGGCGGTGTCGCTGCTCACCTTCGCCCGCTACGGAATCCGCCCCGCCGTCCGCACCCCGGCCTCGGTCACCGTACCCTACGGCGTCGCCATCGCCGCGGGAGCCATCGTCGCGAGGTTCCTATGACACACCTCGTCCGCCGCCTGCGCCGCGGCACCCGGGGGCAGTCGGTGGTGGAGTTCGCGCTGCTGATCCCCATGATCATGGTGTTCGTGGTGGCGGTGATCGACTTCGGCAAGCTGTTCTACACGTACCAGGTCATCACCAACGCCGCCCGCGAGGGCGCCCGCTACGCCGCCCTCGCCGACGCCAAGATCACGGACGGCGTGGTCCAGCAGGCCATCCGCACGTCGCTCGAGCCCATCGCCGATCCCGGGGCCATCTCCTTCGTCGCCAAGCCCGCGGCGGGCACCTGCCCGCCCCTCACCCTCAAGCCGGGCGGCTTCGTGCTGGTGTACGGCTGCGGCTGGAGCGGCACTCCCGCGGTGGACCCCAGCGCCGTGGTGGAGATCCGCATGGAGTACAAGACCGTCCTCCTGGGGCGGTTCCTGGACCTGACGACCGGGCAGCAGACGTTCCCGCTGACGACCCGCATGGTCATGCGCAACGAGTGACCGGAGAGGACGGACGATGATCCCCGAACTCCACGCCATCGCCTTCGCCTCCTTCATGGCCCTCGCCGCCTGGCAGCAGCTGCACGCCCGCGGCGCTTCCGTCGTGCTCGTCTACACCGGCGTGGCCGCGGCGCTCTCGCTGCGGGCCATGGCGAGCCCGGAGGCGCACATGGAGGGGCTGCTGGGGCTGCTCGCCGCGCTGCTCGTGGTCATGGCCCTCATGGCGGGGCGGCTCGCCGGCGGGAGCGAGCTGCGGCTGCTGCTGCTGGTGGGCGCGTTCCTGGGGCCGCGCCACACGGTGACGGCCGTGCTGGTGACGCTGGGGGTGATGCTCCTTTCGGTGGGCGCGGGCGCGCTGCTGCGGCGCGGCCGGCTGGGGACCACGCGCGCGGCCCGCCTCCTGTCGGAGCCGCAGGGCGGGCTCGGCTGGGGCGGCGGGCAGCTGGTGGTGGCGGCGGAGGGCGAGGCGGCGCAGGCCGCGGCCCCGGCGGCGCTGGTGTCGCCGGGCGTGGCGATCGTGGTCGGGGCGGTGGCGGGGTGGATCCTGTGAGGGGCGGGGCCGGCGAAGACACACCCGAGATGCCTGGATGGAACTAGCCATGAAACAGAGACGACTCGCGATCATTCTGGCGCTGGCGCTGACCTCCGGCCTCATGGCGGGCTACCTGGCGCTCAACTTCCTGCAGCGGCAGTCGCTGCGCCCCGCCACCGCGGCCGCCCAGGCGCCCCGCGGCAAGATCGCGGTCGCCGCCAAGGACATGCCGCTGGGCACCGTCCTCAGGGAGCAGGACGTGAGGCTCATCGACTGGCCCGACAAGATGGTCCCCGCCGGCTTCGCCGCCACCGCCGCCGAGGTGGTGGGGCGCGGGCTGATCACCTCCGTGGCCGCCAACGAGCCGCTGCTCCAGGCCAAGCTGGCGAGCAAGGAGGCCGGCGGCGGGCTCCCCATCGTCATCCCGGAGGGGATGCGCGGGGTGAGCGTCAAGGTCAACGAGGTGATCGGCGTCGCCGGCTTCGTGCTCCCGGGGACCAGCGTGGACGTGCTGGTCACCATCAGCCCGCCCGAGGAGGAGGGGGTGCTCAAGACCCCCATCACCAAGGTGATCCTCCAGAACGTGCGCGTGCTCGCCGCCGGGCAGACCATCGAGCGCGACGCCGAGGGGAAGCCGCAGACCGTGGCCGTCATCACCCTGCTGGTGGCGCCCGACGACGCCGAGAAGCTGACGCAGGCCGCCAGCGAGGGGAAGATCCAGCTGGCGCTGCGCAACACGCTGGACATGGCCGAGGTGGAGACCCGCGGCGTCCGCACCGCGGCGATGCTGGGGAGCGCGCCCGCGCCGGCGAGGCAGACGGTGCGGGTGCGGCCCCAGCGGCGGGAAGGGCCGGCCGTGCAGCAGCCGACGGGCGGGGCGGTGGTGGAAACGATCCGGGGCGGCCAGCGCACGCTGCAGACCTTCTCGCCGGGGAGCGAATGACACGACGACCGCGGTATCTCTTCATCGTCCTGGCGGCCCTGCTGGGGATCGCGGCCGCCGGGACGGGCGCTGCGGCGCAGACGCCGGTGGGCGAGGCGCTCACCATCGCGCGCGGGACCTCCACCCTCATCAGCAGCCCCACCCCCATCCAGCGCGTTTCCATCGGCGACCCGGAGGTGGCGGACGCGGTGGTGGTGTCCACGCGCGAGGTGCTGGTGAACGCGAGGAAGCTGGGCTCCACCACGCTGATCGTGTGGGACACGCAGGGCGGGCGCAGCCTGTACCAGCTGGAGGTGACGGTGGACGCGGCGGCGCTGGAGCGGCAGCTGCGCACCCTGTTCCCCAGCCAGCAGATCGCGGTGACGGCGAGCGGCAACATCCTGATCCTGTCCGGCCGGGTCACCGACGCGAGCGTGGCCCGCCGGGCGCTGGAGATCGCGCGCGGCACCGGGGCCACGGTGATCGAGAACCTGTCCATCCCGCCCGCCCGGCAGGTGCTGCTCAAGGTGCGCTTCGCGGAGGTGAGCCGCACCTCGGCCATGCAGCTGGGCACGCAGTTCGGCGGCGGCCGGACCGGCGCCACGCTGAACCCGGAGGCGCCGGGCGAGGGCGACACCTTCGTGGAAACGCTCTCGGACGGGCTGGTGCGGCTCCTCCTGTTCACGGACAACGTGCAGTTCAGCGCGGTGGTGGAGGCGCTGCAGTCCCGGGGCCTGTTCCGCAGCCTGGCCGAGCCCAACCTGCTCGCGATAGAGGGGCGCGAGGCTTCGTTCCTGGCCGGCGGCGAGATCCCCATCCCCGTGCCGCAGGGCGGGCAGAGCAACAGCGTCACCATCCAGTTCAAGGAGTTCGGCATCCGGCTGCGCTTCACGCCGCGCGTGACCATCGCCGGCAACATCCGCCTGCAGGTGGCGCCCGAGGTGTCGTCGCTGGACTACGCCAACGCCATCCAGTTCAGCGGCTTCCTGATCCCCGCGCTGCGCACCCGCCGCGCCGACACCGAGATCGAGCTGCGCCCCGGGCAGACCTTCGCCATCGCGGGGCTGATGGACAACGCCATCCAGAACAACCGGGGGAAGATCCCCTTCCTGGGCGACATCCCCATCCTGGGCCCGCTCTTCCGCTCGCGGGACATGCAGCAGAACCGCACCGAGCTGCTGGTGCTGGTGACGCCCGAGGTGGTGGAGCCCGGCGCCGGGGCGGCCCCGCTCCCCACCGGCGAGCCGGACACGTGGGAGTGGGAGCGCTCGCTCCGCGGCACGGTGCCGCGGGGGCGCCCCCGGCCGGAGGCGCCGCCCCCGGCGCAGCCGCAGGCACAACCGCAGACGCAGCCGTGACGTCCAAGGAGGGCTCGATGAAACGCTTGCTCAGCCCGGTCCGGAACGAGAGGGGCGCGACCTTCGTCTTTTTCGTGGCGATGATCATCCCGCTCCTTTCCCTCGCGGCGCTCGCCGCCGACGTGGGGGTGATGCACACCGCCCGCAGCGAGGCGCAGCGCGCGGCGGAGGCGGCGGCCCTCGCCGGGGCGGGCCTGTACATGAACGTGGGCGCGGGCGGCGAGGTGCCGGACTCCGCCACGGTGGTCGCCAAGGCCCGGGAGTACGCCCTCACGCTGAACGGCGTGGGCAAGGGGCTGGCCGATTCCGCCCGGGTGCAGGTGTTCCAGGGCGAGCAGAGGGTGCGGGTGACGGTCTACGGCAAGGCCAGCCTCCTGTTCGCCCGCATCTTCGGGCGGGACGTGCAGGTCGTGGACGCCGTCGCGGCCGCCCGGGTCATGGGCGCGCAGGGCACCGACTGCGTCAAGCCGTTCGCGATCCCCGACCTGTGGGAGGAAAAGACCGGGGGCGACAAGAACGGGGACAAGGTCTACGACCAGGGCGAGAACTGGACGTACGAGGCCGGCGAGGACCACTACAAGCGCTACAGCGTCCCCCCCGCCTCCGACGCGACCGGCTACGGGAGCGCCCTGCGGGACGGCAAGGGCAAGCCGTCGTACGTGGGCGACCAGGGCCGGCGGATGACGATCAAGCAGGGGCACCCCAAGGGGCAGGAAACCAACTTCGAGTCGCCGGAGGTGCTCCAGCCGGGGATCTTCCTCCCGCTGGTGATCCCCGATCCCGCCGGCGGCGGCGACTGGTGCCCGGCGGTCACGGGGGGCGGCGGCGACGAGGGGGCCAGCCAGTACAAGCGCAACATCGCGTGCTGCAACCCGCGGATGATCAACGTCAACGACACCCTTTCCCTGAAGACGGGGCGCATGGTGGGCCCCACCCAGCAGGGGATGGGCATCCGCATCCCCAACGGCGAGAACACCACCTTCGACGAAGCGCTCGCCGGAAAGCAGACGCCGCGGGTCATCAAGCTCGTGCTGTACGACCCGGGCGAGCTCATGAAGGGCGGCAAGCAGACCGTGGTCATCAACAACATCGCCCTGATGTACGTGGAATCCGTGAACGGCGACGACATCACCGGCCGGTTCCTCAAGTACGCGGAAGGCGTGGGACAGGGAACGGGATCGCTGATCAAGACGCTCCAGCTCGTCGAGTAGCCGAGCGGGTGAAGTAGAGGCTCGCCGTTCACCAAGGCCGCACTCATGGAACCACAAAGCATCCGGAGCGTCGTCGTTTCCCCCGACGCGGAGTTCCGCGCCGGCCTGCGGGCCGCCCTGCAGGAAGGGGTGCGCGGGGTGAGCAACGTCATGGAGATCGCCCTGCCGTACGACCAGATCGGCACGGCGGAGCTGTCGACGCTCCGCGAGCGCGACCCCGAGCTGGTGTTCCTGGACCTGGAGGACGACCCGGCGCTGGGGGTGCGCTTCGCCCACTTCCTGGCGGACGCCAACCCGCGGCGGCGCTTCGTCGCCGTGGGCCCGCAGATGGGGCAGGAAATGCTGCTGGAGGCCATGCGCGCCGGCATCTCCGAGTACCTGCCCAAGCCGCCGCCGCGGGAGATGCTGTACGCGGCGCTGGAGCGGGTCACCCGCAAGCTGGCCGTGGCCCCCGGCGACGCCCGTCGCGCGCCGGGCGAGCTGATCGCGGTGTTCAGCCCCAAGGGCGGCACCGGGTGCACCACGGTGGCCACCAACCTGGCCGTGCACCTGCACCGGCTCACCGGAAAGCGCACGCTGCTGGTGGACCTGGACCTGGAATTGGGCGAGGTGGCCGTGTTCCTGGGCGTGCAGCCGCGCTTCAGCTTCATGGACATGATCCGCAACTTCCACCGGATGGACGCCGACCTGCTGGCCTCGTACATCGAGCGCGACGAGACCGGGGTGCACCTGCTTTCCGCCCCCTTCCACCCCGAGGCCGCGGAGTCGGCGGGCGCGGACGCCATCCGCCGCATCCTGCACTTCCTGAAGCAGCACTACGACTACGTGGTGGTGGACACCTCCAAGTCGTTCTCGGCCCCCACGCTGGCCGCCTTCGAGCAGGCCGAGCGCATCCTGCTGCTTTCCACGGTGGACCTTCCCTCGCTGCGCAACCTCAAGCGCTGCATGCCGGTGCTGGAGCGCGTCACCGGCGCCGGCTCGGACCGGGTGCGGCTGGTGGTGAACCGCTACCGCGCCGACGACCCCATCTCGCTGGACGAGGTGCGCGAGACCATCGGCATGGCCGCGTACCGCACCCTGGCCAACGACTACGAGGCGGTGAGCCGCTCCATCAACACCGGGCGTCCGGCGGTGCTGGACGGCAGGTCGCCGTTCTGCCGCGACCTGATGGCCATGGGCGCCGAGATCGCCGGGCTCACCCCGCAGAAGAACGGCAAGCACCCGCGGCTCAACCCGCTCCTCAAGCTCTTCGGGTCCAAGCAGGAGGCGCTGGCCCATGGCTGACCCGTACGCGCCGCCCACGCCGCCGGGCGGCAACGGGCACGCGCCCGACCCCGCGCCGCGCCCCTCCGTGTCCATGCCCTGGGAGGACGGGACCCGCGCCGCCACCCTGCCGCGCGGCCCCGGCGAGCCGCCGCCCCCGCAGGGCTCGGAGCGCGGCGTGCTCCACGACGTCAAGGTGCGCGTGCACCGGCGGCTCCTGGAGCGGCTCAACCTGGCGAACCTGGACACCATGGAGCGCGAGCCCGTGGTGGTGGAGATCCGCAAGGTCCTGCACGAGCTGCTGTCGCGCGAGGTGGTGCCGCTCAACTTCGACGAGCGCGAGGAGCTGGTGGTGCAGGTGCTGGACGAGATCTTCGGGCTGGGCCCCATCGAGCCGCTGCTCAAGGACCCCGAGGTGTCGGACATCCTGGTGAACACGCACGACCAGGTGTTCGTGGAAAGGCACGGCAAGCTGGAGCGCACGGACGTGCGCTTCAAGGACGACCGGCACCTGCTGCAGGTGATCGACCGCATCGTGTCCGGGGTGGGGCGCCGCATCGACGACTCGTCGCCCATGGTGGACGCGCGCCTCCCGGACGGCTCGCGCGTCAACGCCATCATCCCCCCGCTCGCCATCGACGGGCCCCACCTGTCCATCCGCAAGTTCAAGGCGGACGCCCTGGCCAGCGACGACCTGCTGCGCTACGGGAGCGCCACCGCGGCCATGCTCCAGGTGCTGCAGGGCGTGGTCAAGGCGCGCCTCAACGTGCTGATCTCCGGCGGGACGGGCGCGGGGAAGACCACGCTGCTCAACGTCATGTCGTCGTTCATCCCGGCGGACGAGCGCATCGTCACCATCGAGGACTCCGCCGAGCTCCAGCTGCGGCAGCCGCACGTGGTCCGGCTTGAGACGCGCCCGGTGAACACCGAGGGCCAGGGCGAGGTGCCGCAGCGGATGCTGCTCATCAACGCCCTGCGCATGCGCCCCGACCGCATCGTGGTGGGCGAGGTGCGCGGCGGCGAGGCCATCGACATGCTGCAGGCCATGAACACCGGCCACGACGGCTCCCTCACCACGCTTCACGCCAACACGCCGCGCGACGCGCTTTCCCGCCTGGAGACCATGATCTCCATGGCGAGCCTGAACCTGCCGGAAAAGGCAATGCGGCAGCAGATCAGCAGCGCCATCGACGTGGTGATCCAGGTGAGCCGCCTTTCGGACGGCACGCGCAAGATCATGTCCATCTCGGAGATCACCGGCATGGAGGGCGAGGTGATCAGCATGCAGGAGATCTTCCGCTACGAGCGCGAGGGGATGGGGGAGGACGGCCGGGTGGTCGGCCACTTCCGCACCACCGGCATCCGCCCGGCCTTCACCGACCGCCTCAAGGCGTACGGCATCCCCCTGCCCGGCGAGCTGTTCGCCGAGCCCGCCTTCGGCGGGCGCGCGGGAGCCGACCGATGGTAGCCCCCACCTGGGCCGGCGCCGGGGTCGCCTTCCTGGCGGTCGCGCTGGGCACCCTGTCGCTCACCCTGCTCTTCGAGTGGGCGCGCGAGTCGCGCCGCCAGAAGCAGGTGGCCGAGCAGCTGCGGCGCCTGGCCACCGAGGGGTTCGGCGCCGAGGCCACGGCCAGCCTGTACCGCAGGAGCGGGCGGGAGTCGCGGTGGGTGCGCAGCCTGGCCAGGCGGCTCCCGCGCCTGGGCGACGTGAGCACCCTGATCGAGCAGGCGGACCTCACCTGGGGCGTCCAGACCTACCTGACGCTTTCCGCCGGGCTGGCGCTGGCGCTGGGGCTCGCGGTGTTCATCCCCACGCGCAGCCTGCTCGCGCTGCCGCCGGCGGGGCTGGGCGCGCTCCTCCCGTACCTGTACCTGCGGCGCAAGCGCGCCCAGCGGCTTCACGCGTTCGAGGAGCACCTGCCGGAGGCCATCGACCTGCTGGGCCGGGCGCTCCGGGCGGGGCACCCCTTCCCCTCGGGGCTGCGCATGGTGGCCGAGGAGGCCATGGAGCCCAACGCCACCGAGTTCCGGCGCGTGTTCGAGGAGCAGCGCTTCGGCATGCCGCTGGACGAGTCGCTGTACGCCCTCGCCGACCGCATCCCCCTGGTGGACGTGCGCATCTTCATCAGCGCCGTGCTCATCCAGCGCGAGGTGGGCGGCAACCTGGCGGAGATCCTGGACAAGCTGTCCTCGGTGATCCGCTCGCGCTTCACGCTCCAGCGGCAGCTCCGGGTGATCACCGCGCAGGGGCGCATGAGCGGCTACATCCTGGCGGCGCTCCCCGTGGCGCTGGGGTTCGTGCTGTTCGTGCTCAACCCGGAGGCCATGATGCTTTTCGTCTCGCACCCGGCGGGGCGGCTCCTGATGCTGTTCGCGGGGATGATGCAGATCGTCGGCTTCGTGTGGATCCGCAGGATCGTGGACATCAAGATGTAGACGGAGGCCCAACGTGATCTATGTCGTCGCGGTTCTCGTCGCCTGCACGGTGGCCCTGCTGACCGTGGTCGCCGCCCAGCTGGTCCCCGCCCGCCCGGCCGCGGTGGGCCGCCGCCTCGCCGAGCTGCAGCACATCAGCTTCGACCCGCTCTCCGCCGCCAACCGGCGCGAGCGGCGGACGCGGCGCGAGCGCTGGGAGGCGCTGCTCCGCCAGCTCGGCGAGCGGGTGGAAAAGCGCCGCACCGACGGCGGCGAGACCCGCATGCGGCTGGTGCAGGCGGGCTTCCGCGGCCCCAACGTGGTCGCCATGTACTGGGGGCTGCGGCTCGCGCTCCCCGCGGGGATGGTGGGGTTCACCGTCATGCTCGCCCCGCTGGCCGGCGCCAAGGTGCTCCTCCTCACCTTCTGGATGGCCGTCATCGGCTACGTCCTCCCCTCGTTCTACGTGGGCTCGCGCGCGGCGCGCAGGCAGACGGAGATCCGCCTGGCGCTCCCGGACGCGCTGGACTCCCTGGTGGTGTGCGTGGAGGCGGGGCTGGGGCTGAACGCGGCGCTGGTGCGCGTGTCCGAGGAGATCCGCCACATCAGCGTGCTGCTGAGCGCGGAGCTGGCGATGGTGAACCTGGAGATCCGGGCCGGCACCCCGCGCGAGGAGGCCATGCACAACCTGGCCGACCGCACCGGCGTGGACGACGTGCGCTCGCTGGTGGCCATGCTGGTGCAGACGGAGCGCTTCGGCACCTCCATCGCGCAGGCGCTGCGGGTGCACTCCGACACGCTGCGCACCAAGCGACGCCAGCGCGCCGAGGAGGCCGCGGCGAAGACCGCCATCAAGATGCTCTTCCCGCTGATCTTCTTCATCTTCCCGGCGATGTTCACGGTGATCCTGGGCCCGGCGTTCATGCAGATCGCCGAAGCGTTCAAGGCCTTCGAGTAGCGCGTGGGCCCCGTGGACGCCCTGCGCGTCGTCAACCGCACCCGGGGCTCCACCCTGGGCGACCGCGTGGCGCTCGCCGACCGCTGGTGGCTGCGCATGCGCGGGCTGCTGGGCCGCCCCCCGCTCGCCGAGGGCGAGGGGATGCTGCTCACCCCCTGCGGCGCGGTGCACATGCGCGGCATGCGCTACCCGCTGGACGTGGCCATCCTGGCCCGCGACGGCCGGGTGGTGGCCGTGTACCCCTCGCTCCCGCCCGGCGGCCGCACCGCCTGGCGCCACCGCGGGGGCCACGCCGCGCTGGAGCTCCCGGCCGGGACGCTGGGGAGCACCGGCACCGCCCCCGGCGACGTGCTCGCCTGGTCCCCCGCCCCGCCGCCCCCGTCCCGGAGCCCCCGCGCATGAGCACCGTGCTCGCCCCCCCCGCCGGAGCCGCCGGCCCGCCCGCCCGGCCCGCCGTCCCCCCGGTCCCCGCGACGCTCGCGGCCACCGGGATCTCGGAGGAGGCTATCGTCGACCTGCTGCTGAAGTCGCTGTACGTGCAGGGGGCGCGCACGGGGCAGCAGCTCGCGGACTCCGTCGCGCTCCCCTTCGACCTGCTGGACGAGCTGCTGCTGCCGCTCCAGCAGCGGCGCTTCGTGGAGGTGCGGGGGACCGCCGGCGCGGGGCGCGTGAGCTACGTGTTCGACATCACCGGCGCGGGGCGCGAGCGCGCCCGCGAGGCGATGGAGCTGAACCAGTACGTGGGCCCGGCGCCGGTGCCGCTGGGGCAGTACCGCCGCTGGCTGGACGCCCAGACGATCCGCGACGTGCACGTGGACCGCGAGCGGATCCGCGAGGGCTTCCGCGACATGGTCCTCAGCCACGACGTGTACGAGGAGCTGGGCCCGGCCATCAACTCGGCCAAGTCGGTGTTCCTGTTCGGCGACCCGGGGAACGGCAAGACCATGATCGCCGAGTGCATCGCCCGCATGATCGGCGGGAGCATGTACGTGCCGCACGCGGTGGAGATGGACGGGCAGGTCATCCTGGTGCACGACCCGGTGTACCACCGCCCCCCCGAGGACGACCCGGCGGAGGGCGCGGGGCCCGGGCTGTCGGCGCTCTGGCGGCGCACCGAGAGCGAGCACGACCGGCGCTTCGTGCGCGTGCGGCGCCCGGTGGTGGTGGCCGGCGGCGAGCTGACGCTGGACCAGCTCGACCTGCGCTTCGACCCCACCACCCGCGTGTACCAGGCGCCGTTCCAGGTCAAGGCCAACGGCGGGGTGCTGATCATCGACGACTTCGGGCGGCAGCGCGTTCCCCCGCGCGACCTGCTCAACCGCTGGATCGTGCCGCTGGAAAAGCGGACCGACTACCTGGCGCTGCACACCGGGACCAAGTTCCCCGTCCCCTTCGACTGCCTGCTGGTGTTCGCCACCAACCTGGACCCCATGGAGCTGGTGGACGAGGCCTTCCTGCGGCGCATCCACTACAAGATCAACGTGCACAGCCCCTCGCGCGACGAGCTGACGGAGATCTTCCGGCGCGTGTGCGAGCGCATGGAGATCCCCTTTTCCGCGGCGGGCGTGGACTTCCTGTACCGCCACTACTACCAGCCCGGCCGGGTGGCGCCGCGCGCCTGCCACCCGCGCGACATCGCGGACCACGTGCGCGACGTCGCCCGCTACCGGCAGGTGCCGCCCGCGCTCTCGGACGAGCTGCTGGACGCGGCGTGCCGCTCCTACTTCATCGAGCTGTCGCCCGCCCCGGACACGGGGCGCGCGGCCTTCCCCGCCGCAGGCAGGTGAGCGCATGAGCGAAACGACGACCGCCGCCCCCGAGGCGGCCCCGCCCGGGGAGCACCTGCGCGACCTGGAGGAGGTGCTGGGGCGCCGCATGGAGATGGTGGAGCGCGAGAACCAGCGGCTGCGGCGCCTCAACCAGTTCGCGCTGGTGGGGTGCGCGCTGGCGCTGGGGCTGAGCGCCGCCGTGCTGGTGGTGGCCGGCGCGGGGCGCTCCGCGGTGCGGGCGCCCACGGTGGAGGCCGAGCGCTTCGTGCTGCGCGCGCCCACGGGCGAGGTGCGGGGCGAGTGGCGGCTGGGCGGCGGGGGCTCCACCGAGCTGGTGCTGCGCGGCGGCAACGGACGGACGCAGGTCAAGCTGGGGATCCTGGCGGACGGCTCCAGCGGCCTGTCGCTGGCCGACGCGGGCGGAAGCTCGCGCGCGGCGCTGGGGCTGCTCCCCGACCAGACCACCAGCCTGGTGTTCGCCGACCGCGGCGGGCGCACCCGTGCGGTGCTCGGCTACTCGCCGGACGGCGCCATGACGCTGGTGTTCGCGGACCGCAGCGGGGCCACGCGCGCCGGGCTGGGGGTGGACGCCGCCGGGCGCGCCAACCTCACGCTCGTCGAGGACGCGGAGGAGGAGGCCGTGGCTGCCGAACCGGAGGCGGTCGCGCCGGCCGGGGAGGCGGCAGACTCAACGGGTGTCGTGCCGGTTCCGGACTGAACGGCTTGAAGGGCCGGGTTCGGGCGTGCCCCCGGCTGCGCCGGGGTCGGGCTTCGGCTCCGTAACGCACGAAACAACCGTGCGTAACGGAGTCGAGCCCCGGCAAACTGCCGCCGGGTCTCGCCCCTTCGGGCCGTAATCCCTCACGCAACTCCCTGCCCGTTCTCAGGATCCAGCAGTTGCCCCCTCTCCCAGGATTGGGAGAGGGTGGCGGTTCTAAGGCCGCCGGGTGAGGGCCCTTCGGGCCGGCTATCCGGGCGCGTCCCTGCGCTTCCGTAGCTTGTCCAGACGCCCCTTTCCCGCGGCGATCCTTTCGGTGCGGTCGTGCCCGGGGGGCGCGGCGGGGTCCGGCTCTCCGCCCGCCAGGTGGCGGGCGAGGGCGGCGACGCTGGTGTGCTGGAAGAGGGCCAGCGCAGGGACCGGCCTGCCCAGCTCCGCTTCCAGGCGGGCGGCGGCGCGCACCACCAGCAGCGAGTCGCCGCCCAGGTCGAAGAAGCTCGCGCCGGTCCCCACCGCGGGCACCCCCAGCACCTCCGCCCACACCGCCGCGACGGCGCGCTCCAGCTCCGTCCGCGGCTCGGCGTCGTCCGCCATCGGCGGGGCGTCGGGGGCGGGGAGGGCGCGCCGGTCCAGCTTGCCGGTGGGGGTCAGGGGGAGCGCGTCCAGCAGCACCCAGGCCGCGGGCACCATGTACTCCGGGAGCGCGGCGCGCGCCCGCTCGCGCAGCTCGTCCGCGGACACGCCGGCGTCCGCCTCCAGGTAGGCGACCAGGCGGCGGTCGCCGGGGCGGTCCTCGCGCACCACCACCGCGGCGGCGCGAACGGCGGGGTGGCGCTCCAGCGCGGCCTCCACCTCGCCGGGCTCGACGCGGAAGCCGCGCACCTTGACCTGCCGGTCCACGCGCCCCAGGAACTCCAGCGTGCCGTCCGCCAGCCAGCGCGCCCGGTCCCCGGTGCGGTACAGCCGGGCCCCCGCCCGGCCGGAAAGCGCGTCCGGGACGAAGCTGTCCGCCGTCAGCTCCGCCCGCCCCAGGTAGCCGCGCGCGGTCCCCGCCCCGCCGATCCACAGTTCCCCCGGCATCCCCGGCGGGACCACCCCGCCCGCGGCGTCGCACACGCACAGCCACGCCCCCGGCAGCGGCGCCCCCACCATCGCCCGCGCCGCGCCGCCGCCGCGCACGGGGTGCGCGGCGCAGATGATGGTGCCCTCCGTGGGCCCGTAGAGCACGCTCGCCTCCGCCGCGGGAAAGGCCTCCCGCATCTCCCGCAGCAATTCCGGCGGCACCGCGTCGCCGCCCGCGAACACCCTGCGCACCCGCGCGAAGTCCGCGCGCCCCTCCCGCGCCGCCCGCGCGAGCTCGCGCATCAGCGCCGGCACCGCGTGCAGCGCGTCCGCGCGCTCCGCCTCCGCGGCAAGGCGCGCCACGTCGCGCACGTCCTCGCGGGGGAGGATGCGCGCGGTGCCCCCCAGCGTCAGCGGCAGCAGCGCCTCGAACGCCCAGATGTCGAACGCCGGCGACGCGAGCACCAGCGACACCTCGCCCGGCCGGAAGCCGAACGTGTCCCGCGCCGCCGCCAGGGTGGCCGCCAGGCCGCCGTGCGTGACGAGCACGCCCTTGGGGGTGCCGGTGGAGCCGGAGGTGTAGACGACGCAGGCCAGGGAAAGGGAACAGGGAACAGGGAACAGGGAACAGCCTGCAACTGCATCCTCTTCCGCCGACATTTCGTGCGTCCCGTCTCTTTTGGGAGAGGGCGCCTCGTCCATCAGCATGGTCTCCACACCTTCCACGGCTAGGCGGTCGCGCAGGTGGGGCTCCGTCACCAGCAGGCGCGCGCCGGCGTCGGCGATGGTGGCGCGCAGGCGCCCGCCGGGGTGGGCGGGATCCAGGGGGACGTAGGCGGCGCCGGCCTTCAGCACGGCGAGCACGGCAACCACCCAGGCCGGCGACCGCTCCAGGCAGACGGCCACGCGCGCCTCCGGGCCGGCGCCGCGCGCG
>JBEVLE010000216.1:0-4359 GCA_040509335.1 Longimicrobiaceae bacterium
GTTCGCCGTTCCGCAGTACCCCCCAGATCCGTTGCGGAGGGAAACAGCCGGGCAGTTTCGGCTGGTGTTTCGCACGCTGCGCGTGCTCAAGCGTAAAGCCCCGGAGCCGGAGCGGAGACAGCGGGGCAGTTTCCGCTGGCTCCGCGACCCGCGCAGGAGACGGACGGCTGTATCGTCCGGCTCCGGAGCGGCCCCGCCCCGACACGCCGCCCCGCCCCCACGCCCCGCCTCTCGAAGTCAGAACACGAACGGCAGCAGCGTGGAAGCCGTGGTCTCGGAAAAATGGATCACCACGTCGTACGACTCCGGGAGCTGCCGCGTGGTGAAGTACGCGGCCGGCGTGCCCGGGGCGAACCCCGCGCCGATGCTGCGGATGGAGAGCGGCCCCTTGAGCCAGGCCGCGGACGCGGGGGGCGAGCCCTTCAGCGGACGCAGGTCCAGCAGGAAGCGCGGCACGCCCAGGCGCTGGAACTCGTACTCGTACGTGCCCTTGTGCGCGGGCTCCACGGTCGCCGCGCGGAGCGACGGGCCGAGGATGGGATAGATCACGGCGTTGAACGAGCCGTGGTCGAAGCTGAAGCCCACCGGCAGGTAGTCCGCCCCGAAGCGCTGCCGCAGCAGGGCGCCCAGGGTCCTGCCGGCTTCCACGACGTGGTCGTTGTGCGCCCACACCACCATCCGCGCGCCGGGGCCGGCCTGCTCCAGCACCCAGACCGCGTTCTCGGCCAGGTAGCGGTCGCGGACGTCGCCGCCGCCGCTGAGGAGCACCTCCTCGTGCTGCACCACGATGCGGGCGGCCCGCAGCGCCCGCTCGTACTCGGCCGCGGAGGAGGCGGCCACGTAACGGTCGCGGGCGGCGCCCAGCAGCGCGTGCACGGCCAGGATCCCGCCGCGGCAGCTTTCCTTCTGCGCGGCGGACGCGTCCCTGTACACCAGCGGGGGCGGCCCGGTGACGGGCTCCTCGTACTGGCGGAAGCAGGCGTAGTGGGCCCGGACGGACGGGAGCGCGGCGGGGTCCACCCTGGCGACGAAGGCCTCCACGTCGTTCATGGTGATGCGCACCAGCTGCATGTCGATGCCGTGGAAGCTGACCCTGGGCGCGCCGCCGGGGTCCTGGTTGTGGCGGCGCATCCACTCGATCATGTCCAGCACCTCCCGCGAGTTGGTGGTCCAGAACTTCTGGGCCGACAGGAGCTTCGCCGGGTCGCCCGGGGCGCCGTGCACGTAGTCGTTGATGCGCTCCGACTCCGCCCAGGTCGCCTCGATCGCGAAGGTGTTGAAGCCCATCTCCCTCACCAGGTACTCCAGGACGCGGTGCTTGGTGCGGAAGAACTCCCGGGTCCCGTGCGTGGCCTCGCCCATCCCCACCACCCGCGCGCTCCCCACGATCCCCCTGAGCGGCGCAAGGTCGGACGCGTCGCCGCCGGGCGCGTCGGTGCGCAGCGGCACCGCGTTCTGCCGCAGCCAGGCGAGGTCGCGCTCGCCCGATTCGGTGGGTGGCGCGGCCGCGGAGGGGGAGTCGCAGCCGGGCGCGGCGGCGAGCGCGAGGAGGAGCAGGGAAACGGCGGCGTTCGGGCGCATGGGTCCTCGGCGGGCGGAGGGCGAGCCACGGTGGAGCGGAGCGGGACCGGGAGCGGGTGGAGGCGAGCCCGCCGGGCCACGCGAGGGCCGGCAAGGAGCGTTCCATGCGGCGGCCCGGATCCACGTCGTTGCACGCCACCGGCTTGCGATCGCGGCCCGGTCAGGCGGCGGGGGGGAGCGTCCCACGCCGGGGACGCTCCGTCCGCCGCCGGAGACGCGGGGCTCAGGAGGCGCCCGTCCCCAGCCCGTAGCGCTCGCGGAGGATCTCCTTGTGGTGCCGCGCGTGCCCCGCGGTGACGTACAGCAGCCCGCGCGTGCTCACCGGGACCCCGTTGGCCGTGCCGCGCCGCTCCCAGGCATCCTCCGGCATGCCGCGGAAGAGCGCCAGCGTGCCGGCGCGCACCGCCTCGAACTCGTCCAGGATCTCGGCCAGGGGACGGCGGTCGGAACCGGCGGCCGGGACGTAGGCGTTCTCGTCGAAGCCGGCGAGCGGGGTGTCGTCGCCACGGCCCACGCGCAGGGCACGGTACGCGAAGATGCGCTCCACGTCGGCCATGTGGCCCAGCACCTCCTTGACGCTCCACTTCCCCGGCGCGTAGCGGGCAAGCGCGTCCTCGTCGGAAAGGCCGCCGCACAGGCGCCGCAGGTCCTCGGGCTGGCGGGCGAGCACGTACAGCACGTCCTCCTCCCGCACCAGCGCCACGTAGCCGGCGTAGAAGGGAGCGTACTCGTCGGAGGCGGGCGGCGAGATGGAGGAGCGGGTCATGGCGGCGGTTCCTGGAGCGGGCGGCGAAATTGCGACGGCCTGGACCCGGCAAAGATACGCGGCGGCCGGGGCGGACGCACGCCCCCTCCGGCCCGCCTTGTTTCTGCACGGCCGACCATTAGGTTGATCGCGTCAGAGGGATCCGTCGGGACGACCGACGTTCTCACCCGCCGCCGGGAGTGTGCAAGATGAGCATCGGTGTCAAGGAGCAGGTGCACGCGCAGTTCAAGGCCTTCACGGGCACCGCGACCACGGACGAGGCTGTCGACGACGTTTTCGCGCAGGTGGAGAAGTTCGTCGGCGAGCGGCAGGTGGCGCCGAAGAGCATCGGCGTCGAATACCTCGAAGGGGCCGGGCGGCTCGTCTTCACGCTGGGCTACCGGTCGGACGAGCCGCCCTATGGCGTGCGCATCACGCGCCAGTCGCTCGGAAAGGTCGATTCGCTGGACGATCTGAGCGGCCTGGAGCACAGGATGGCCGCGGCGGCCTCCGGCCTCGCGAACGTGATCTGCCACGAGCTGTTCGTGAAGACGGACGGGGAGTTCGTGATGGTGTTCATGACGGCCGCGGCGTGAATGCGCGCAGCCGGAGTCGTGCGCGGCGGCTGGCTGCGGCCGCCGTCCTGCTCGGCGCGTGCGGCGGTGACCCGCCGCCGGACCCGGGCCGCGAAAAGTACCTCGCCGACAAACGCCACTGCGAGTCCATCTCCGAGGCCGAGGCGGCTCAAAAGGCCTGCATGACCTACCGCGGGTGGCCGGAAGGCAGATACCGGCGCTAGGCGCCGCCCTGGGCCGGGGCCGTGCCGCGCCCGGGAAGACGGGAGGGAGCCGGACGCCTACCCGTCGTCGTCGTAGCTGCCCCCCTCCACCGCGTCGCGCACCCGGTCCACGTCGCCGCGGAACACGCCCAGCGCCAGCATCAGCTCGATGCGGGCCTGCTGCCCCGTGAGGTGGTCCGCGAAGATCGCCCCCATCTCCCGCAGCACGTGCCCGCCGCCCATGTACGCGTAGGTGTCCAGCACCCGCCCGCGCAGCGAGCGCGACGTCACCACCAGCGGCCGCCCCGCCTCCGTCCAGCGGCGCACCCCGGGGACCACCTCCGGGGGGACGTTGCCGCGCCCCAGCGCCTCCAGCACGATCCCGCGCGCCCCGCTCTCCAGGCTCGCCTCGATCAGCCGCGCGTCCGCCCCCGCCACGATCTTCACCAGGTCCACCGGGGTCACCGGCGCGTCCGGCGCCAGCGTGGGCTTGCGGCGCGACTCGCGGTAGTACAGCACGTGCCCCTTGTCCACGATCCCCAGCGGACCCCAGTTGGGCGACTGGAAGGTGCCGAACTCCTCCGTGTGCGTCTTCACCACCTCCGCGCCCTGCACCATCCTCTCGTCCATGGCCACCATGGTGCCGCGCCCGCGCGACTCCGGCGACGCCGCCACCTGAACCGCGCTCATCAGGTTGACGGGGCCGTCCCACGACAGCTCCGACGAGTTGCGCATGGCCCCCGTGAGCACCACCGGCACCACCGCGGGGAGGGAGCGGTCCAGCAGGTAGGCCGTTTCCTCGATGGTGTCCGTCCCGTGCGTCACCACCACCGCCTCGAAGCCCTCCTGCACCGCGCGCAGGATCTCCGCCCGCAGCTCCCACATGCGCTCGATGGTCATGTGCGGCCCCGGGAGCTTCCCGAACTCGCGCACCTCCAGCCGCGCCACCCGGTCTATGCCGGGCACCATGCGCACGATCTCCTCGCCCGAGAGCGTCGGCACGGCGCCGCCGCGCTCCGGGTCCACGCGCATGGAGATGGTGCCGCCCGTGGTGATCAGCAGGATCCTGGGGAGGTTCGACATTCAGGCTTTCGTTGAGTGGACGGGTTCAGACTGCGGGCTCGGGCGTGCCCCCGGCTGGCGCCGGGGTCGGGCTTCGGCTCCGTAGCAGACGAAACAACCGTCTGCAACGGAGTCGAGCCCCGGCAAACTGCCGCCGGGTCTCGCCCCTTCGGGCCGTAATCCCTCACGCAAC
>JBEVLE010000217.1:0-9344 GCA_040509335.1 Longimicrobiaceae bacterium
CGGGCGAGAGCCCGGCGCCGCTCCTCGTTTCGGGGGGTAGCCGCGGAAGCGCCGCGGGTGCAGATTGGGGAGCCGTCCCACCGGGGCCGGCAGTGAACGAACGGGAGCGATAGCGAGACGATGAGCCAGGACCTGCTGGGGCAGCTCAGGGAGTTGGAGGCGGAGGGGACGCGCGCCGTCGCCGCCGCCGGGGGCGCGGAGGCGCTGGAATCGCTGCGGGTGGAGTACGTGGGCCGCAAGGGGCGCCTCACCGGCATCCTGCGCGGCCTGGGCGGGCTCGCCGCGGAGGAGCGCCCGGCCGTGGGCGCGGAGGCCAACCGCGTCAAGGAAGCGCTTTCCGCGCTCCTGGACGAGCGGGTCGCCGCCCTCGCCCCGGCCGCCGACGAGGGGCCGCGCGTGGACCTGTCGCTCCCCGGCCGGCGCCGCTGGCGGGGCGGGCTGCACCCGGTGACGCAGGTGATCGAGGAGGTGTGCGACATCTTCCGCGACCTGGGCTTCACCCGCGTGGCCGGGCCCGAGGCCGAGACCACGGACTACAACTTCACCCGGCTGAACATCCCGCTGGACCACCCGGCGGCGGACATGCACGACACGCTGTACCTGTCCGAGCACGTGCTGCTGCGCACGCACACCTCGCCGGTGCAGGCGCGCACCATGGAGCGCTTCGCGCCGCCGGTGCGCGTGGTGGTCCCCGGCAAGGTGTTCCGCCGCGACCCGTACGACGCCTCGCACGCGCCGGCCTTCGAGCAGATCGAGGGGCTGGCCGTGGACGAAGGGATCACCTTCGTCGACTTCAAGGCCACCATCTCCGAGTTCGTGCGCCGCTTCTTCGGGGCGTCGGCGAAGACGCGCTTCCGGCCGTCGTACTTCCCCTTCACCGAGCCCTCGGCCGAGGTGGACGTGTCGTGCCAGCTCTGCGGCGGCGCCGGGTGCAGCGCGTGCAAGGGCACCGGCTGGATGGAGATCATGGGCTCCGGGATGGTGCACCCCGACGTTTTCCGGGCCGTCGGCTACGACCCCGAGAAGTACACCGGCTACGCGTTCGGCATGGGGCCGGGCCGCATCGCCATGCAGCGCTTCGGGATCCCCGACATTCGCCTGCTCTACGAGAGCGACGTGCGGTTCCTGGAGCAGTTCAGCTAGACGGGGGTTCGGGCGAATCCCCGGCCGAAACTGCCCGGCCGGGGACCGCGCTCTATTCCGCTGGACACGAAACTACCGTGTCCAGCGGAACGGAGCCCCGGCAAACAGCCGCCGGGTCTCCGCCCTTCGGGTCACGATCGCTTTCGCGGATGGACCGCACTTCGAGAAGCAAGCTCCGGGAACGCGCAGCAGCCAGAACCGGCGTGTCGTTCGCAGGCTGTTCCCTGTTCCCTATTCCCTGTTCCCTAGTCCGTTCATGAACGTCTCGTACCGCTGGCTCCAGTCGCTCGTCCCCGGTCTCGCGGAGCCGCCCGCCGAGCTCGCGCACCGTCTCTCGCTCCTCGGCGCGCCCGCCGACGAGGTGGTGGACCTCGGCGCGGGGGTCGAGGGGGTGGTGATCGGGCGGGTGCTGGAGGTGAGGCAGCACCCCAACGCGGACAAGCTGCGCGTCACGCGCGTGGACGCGGGCGGGGGCGAGCCGGTGCAGGTGGTGTGCGGGGCGCCCAACGTGGAGGCGGGGCGGTTCTACCCGTTCGCGCCGGTGGGCGCGTCGCTGCCGGGCGGGCTCAGGATCGGCAAGGCCAAGCTGCGCGGCGAAGTGTCCGAAGGGATGCTGTGCTCCGCGCGGGAGCTGGGGCTGGGGCGCGACCACGCCGGGCTGATGACGCTGGCGGGGGAGTGGGAGCCGGGGGCGCCCTTCCTCCAATCGCTGGGGCTGGACGACGTGCGGCTGGTGCTGGACATCACCCCCAACCGGCCGGAGATGCTGTCGCACCTGGGCGTCGCGCGCGAGGTCGCGCCCGGCGGCGCGTCGGACGTGCGGCTGCCGGCGTTCGCCGGCGCGCCGGAGTCGCCGCTGGACGTGCGCGCGGCGGGCGCCGAGGGGGAGGTCGGCAGGGTGCGGATCCGCATCGAGGATGTGGAGGGGTGCCCGCGCTACACGGCGGCGGTCGTGCGCGGGGTCCGGGTGGGGCCCTCGCCGGAGTGGCTGGCGAGCCGGCTGCGGGCGGTGGGCGTGCGGCCCATCAACAACGTGGTGGACGCCACCAACTACGTCCTGCACGAGCTGGGGCAGCCCATCCACGCCTTCGACCTGGACCGCCTGCGCGGGCCGGAGATCGTCGTCCGCCGCGCCAACGCCCGGGAAATGCTGCGCACGCTGGACGGTGTGGAGCGCGCGCTGTCGGAGCGGTCGCTCGTCATCGCCGACGCGGAGGGGCCCGTGGCGCTCGCCGGGGTGATGGGCGGGGAGAACAGCGAGGTGCACGACGGGACCACCAACATCCTGCTGGAGGTCGCGCTCTTCGACCCGAAGGCGGTGCGGGGGACGCGGACGCCCTTCGGGCTGTCCACCGACGCGTCGTACCGCTTCGAGCGCGGCGTGGACCCGGAGGGGCAGCCGAGAGCGCTGGAGCGCGTGGTCCAGCTCGTCGTCGCCGTCGCGGGCGGCGAAGTGGACCGCGACGCGCTGGACCTGGCTCCGGTTCCCTTCGCCCGCCGCGTGGTGGAGCTGCGCCCGGAGCGGGTGGAGCGGGTGCTCGGCGACGCCGTGCCCGCGGAGGAGATCGCCGGGCTGCTCGAGGCGATCGGCTTCGGGGTGGACGCGTCCGCTTCGCCGCTGCGCGTGTCCGTCCCCGGCTTCCGGCCGGACGTGGCGGGCGAGATCGACCTGATCGAGGAGGTCGCGCGGCGCCGCGGCTTCGACTCATTCCCGGAGGAGATCCTCCCCTTCCGCGCCTCCGCGGTGCCGGAAAGCCCGGAGGTGGAGGCGGAGCGCCGCGCGCGGGACTTCTTCCGCCGCGCCGGGTTCCTGGAGTCGCGCACCACCGGCTTCGCGCCGGGCGCGGAGGGGCGCGTCCCGCTCCTCAACCCGCTTTCCGCCGAGGAGGGCTCGCTGCGCGACACGCTCGCGCACGGGCTGCTGCGGCGCGTGGAGCACAACTGGGCGCACGGCGTCCGCGACGTGCGGCTCTTCGAGGTGGGCACCGTGTTCTCGCCGGCAGGCGCGGGCGCCGTGCCGCGCGAGGAGATCCGCGTGGCCGCCGCCTTCACCGGCGCGTCGCGCCCGCCGCACTGGAGCGGCGAGGCGCCCGCCTGGGACGTGTGGGACCTCCGGGGGCTGCTGGAGGAGCTTGCCGAGGCGCACGGCGCCGCGCTGGAGGCCGGCGCGCCGGCCGTGCTCGGCGGGGTCGTCGTCCCGGGCGAGGCGTTCCGGCTCGTCGCGGACGGCGCGGAAAGCGGCGGCGGCGGGCGCGCGGCCCCCGGCGCGGCGGACGCCCCCGCGTGGGCCGGCGACGTGTGGCTGCTGGAGGCGCGGCTCCCCGTCGGGCGCCGGGTGGAGGCCGCGGCCTACGCCGCGCTCCCCGAGCGGCCGGCCAGCGAGCGCGACCTGGCGCTGCTGGTCCCCCGCGCGGTCGCCGCCGCCCAGGTGGAAGAGGTGATCCGCGAGTCCGCCGGGGCGCTGCTGGAAGCGGTGTGGCCCTTCGACCTGTACGAGGGGAAGGGGATCCCCGAGGGGACGCGCAGCATCGCCTTCCGCCTGCGCTTCCGGGCGCCGGACCGCACCCTCACCGACGCCGAGACCGACGCGTCCGTGGCCGCCGTGCTCGCCGCGCTCGGGGAGCGCCTGGGTGTCCGCCGCCGCTGACCCCGCGCCCGTCCCGCCCGACGCCGGGTGGGAGCGGCTGGAGCGCGCCGCCGCGCGGGCCGCGTCCGCGCTGGCCGCGTGGCGCAGTCGCGCCCTGCTCGCCGAGGCCGAGGTGGACCGCCTGCGCGACGCGCTGGAGGGGATGACGGGCGAGACCGCGCTGGACTCCAGCGGCGGCGAGGACGAGCTGCGCCGCCTGCGCGCCGAGAACGCCCTGCTGCGCAGCCGCACCGCCGAGGCGCGCCGCCGCGTCGCCGCGCTGCTGGCGCGGCTCGCCGTGCTGGAGGCCCGCCGGTGAGCCGCCGCCGCGCCGCGCCGCGCCACACCGTCACGGTGGAGGTGGGGGGCGAGAAGCACGTCCTCCGCTCCGACGTCCCCCCGGAGTACACCCGCGCCGTCGCCGCGCACCTGGACGCGGTGATCCGCGAGCTCCCCGGCTTCCGCAGCCTGGAGCCGCACCGCGCCATCCTGCTCGCGGCCCTGTCCGTCACCGACGAGCTGTTCAGCGCCCGCGAGGAGATCCAGCGCCTCCGCGATGAGGCCGAGCGGCGCTCCGCCGCCGCCGCCGAGCTGCTGGAGGGCGCCGCCGCGGACGCCCCGCCCGGGGCGGAAGACGCCGGCGCCGCGGCCGCGGACGGGTGACGCCGGGGCTTGCGTCCCGGCGCGCATCCTGCCTATTGTTTCACGTGCGGGCTCTCCCTGCGGGCAGGTGCCGGGAGGCGCCCCCGGGTGTACGTGCGAAGGTGGCAGGGAGCGACTTTCTGCCACCTCGATCTTTTGTACCTGCTGCGGGCCTCGCCCGCCTCCGATAAACGACAATGGAATCTCTGATCATCCTCCTCGTGGCGCTGGTCGCCGCGGCGGTGGGCTTTCTCGCGGGACGGGCCGGAGAGCAGGCGCGCCTGCGCCGCGCCCGCGCCACCGCCGAGGACGAGGCCGCGAAGATCCGCGCGGGGGCCGAGCAGGACGCCGGGAGCCTGCGCAAGGCCGAGGTGCTCAAGGGGCGCGAGGAAGCCATCCGCGCCCGCGAGGAGTGGGAGCGCGAAGAGGCCAAGCGCCGCGACGACATGGAGCGCATGGAGCGCCGCCTCCAGGAGCGCGAGGAGTCGCTGGACCGCAAGTTCCACCTCCTGGACGAGAAGTCGCAGGCCCAGGAAAAGCGCGCCGAGCAGCTGGGCCGCCGCGAAAAGGAGGTCGAGCTCCAGTCCCAGGACCTGGTCGCGCGCGTCGGCGAGATCCAGCACAGGCTGGAATCTCTCGCCGGCCTCACCGCCGACGAGGCCCGGCGCCAGCTGATGCACGACGTGGAGGAGGAGGCCCGCGCCGGCGCCGCCCAGCGCGTCCGCGAGATCAAGGAGGAGGCCCGCCGCGACGCCGAGCGCGAGGCCAAGAAGATCATCTCGCTCGCCATCCAGCGCATCGCCGCCGACCACACCGCCGAGACCACCGTGTCCGTGGTCGCCCTCCCCTCCGACGAGATGAAGGGGCGCATCATCGGCCGCGAGGGGCGGAACATCCGCGCCTTCGAGCAGGCCACCGGGATCGACGTCATCATCGACGACACCCCCGAGGCCGTGGTGCTCAGCGGCTTCGACCCCATCCGCCGCGAGACCGCCCGCATCGCCCTGGAAAAGCTGGTTTCCGACGGGCGCATCCACCCCGGGCGCATCGACGACGTGGTCGCCAAGTCGCGCAAGGAGGTGGAGAACGGCATGCGCGAGGCCGCCGAGGAGATCCTGTACGAGCTGGGGATCCACGGCGTCCACCCCGAGATCGTCAAGGTGCTGGGGCGGCTCAAATTCCGCACCTCGTACGGGCAGAACCAGCTGCTCCACTCCAAGGAGGTCGCCATCCTCGCCGGCAACATGGCCGCCGAGATGGGCTTCGACGCCACCATGGCGAAGCGCATGGGGCTGCTGCACGACGTGGGGAAGGGGATGACCCACGAGCACGAGGGCACGCACGTGGAGCTGGGGTGGAACCTGGCCAAGAAGTTCAACGAGCCCGCCCAGGTGCTCAACGCCATCAAGGCGCACCACGACGAGGAGCCGCACCTTTTCCCCGAGACGTTCCTGGTCACCGCCGCGGACGCAATCTCCGGCTCCCGCCCCGGGGCGCGCCGCGAGATGTTCGAGACCTACGTCAAGCGGCTGGAAAAGCTGGAGGAGATCGCCACCTCGTTCCCGGGCGTGGAGCGCTGCTTCGCCATCCAGGCGGGGCGCGAGCTGCGCATCATGGTCACGCCCGAAAAGATCAACGACGAGGAGATGGCGCGCCTCAGCGAGGAAACGGCCAGGCGCATCGAGGCGGAGCTGCAGTACCCGGGGCAGATCAAGGTGGTGGTGATCCGGGAGACCCGCGCCGTGGACTTCGCGCGTTGAGGTCTTTCGAAATGACTGTCTGTGGTGGGGCCGCTCCGGAACCAGGCCAAACAGCCGGCCTGTTTCCTACGCGGGCTCCGGGAGCCTCGCCAAACGGCCGGCGAGTCTCCCTGCGCCGGAGTGAGCCCCGCCAAACTGCCGGCGGGTCTCCCTCCGAACAGATTTTTATGGGTACCGCGGAACTGCAACGGCACGGCGCCCGCTGCGGCGAGTTGCCTTTGCAGGCTGTTCCCTGTTCCCTATTCCCTGTTCCCTCGCCGTGAGGATCCTTTTCGTCGCCGACGTCATCGGGAGCCCCGGGCGCAAGGTCGCCAAGGGGCTCCTGCGGCTCGTGAAGAAGGAGGCGCGGGCGGACGCGGTGGTGCTCAACGGCGAGAACTCGGCGGGCGGGTTCGGGATCACGCCGGAGATCGTGCACGAGTTCCTGGAGATGGGGGTGGACGTCATCACCACCGGGAACCACGTGTGGGACAAGATCAAGGAATTGGAGCCGGTGCTCCGCGAGGGCAAGCTCCCCATCATCCGGCCGGCAAACTACCCGGCCGGGAACCCGGGGCGCGGGGCGGTGGTGGTGGAGGTGGGGGGCGTGCGGCTGGGGGTGATGAACCTGCAGGGGCGCACCTTCATGCAGCCCATCGACGATCCCTTCCGCGGCGCCGACGTGCTGCTGGCGGAACTGAAGGGGCACGCCGACGTGGTGGTGGTGGACTTCCACGCCGAGGCCACCAGCGAGAAGCAGGCGTTCGCTCGCTACGTGGACGGGCGCGTGGCCGCGGTGGTGGGGACGCACACGCACGTGCAGACCGCCGACGAGCGCGTGCTCCCCAAGGGGACCGCGTTCATCACCGACCTGGGCCTCACCGGCGGCCTGGACGGCATCATCGGCATGAAGTGGGAGATCTCCCTGGAGCGGCAGCTCACCCAGACGCGCGGCGAGCGCATGCAGCCGGCGGACGGGGACCTGCACCTGCAGGGCGCGGTGGTGGAGGTGGACCCGCAGAGCGGAAAGGCGCGCTCCATCGAGCGCGTCAGCGTGCCGTACGCGCGGGCGCTGGAAGGGATGTTCGGCAAACAGAGGACGTAAGCGGCCCGCGGACGCCGGCGCGAGCCCCGCGTGAGGGATTTCGGCCCGAAGGGGCGAGACCGCGCGGCTGTTTGCGCGGGCTCGACTCCGTTGGCGAGCGTTGGTTGCTCGCCTACGGAGCCGAAGCCCGACCCCGGCGACAGCCGGGGGCACGCCCAAATCCGGTAGTTAAACCCGTTGTAGCCGGATCCGGTAGAATGGCTCGCATCATCGACGGTACCGAGATCAGCCGGACCATCCGCGCGGAGGTCGCGGCCGAGGTCGCCCTGCTGCGCGCCGAGGGCGTGGTCCCGGGGCTGGCCGTGGTGCTGGTGGGCAACGACCCCGCCAGCGAGGTGTACGTCCGCAGCAAGGCGAAGGCGTGCCGCGAGGCGGGGATGCGGGACCGCACCCTGAAGCTCGCGGAGGACGCCACGGCCGACGAGCTGTACGGGGTGATCGACGGGCTCAACGCCGACCCCGAGATCCACGGCATCCTGGTGCAGCTCCCCCTCCCGGCGCACCTCAACCCAAAGCCGTTCCTGGAGCGCATCCACCCCGCAAAGGACGTGGACGGCTTCCACCCCCTCAACGTGGGCCGCGCCTTCATCGCCGACCCGCGCGGCTTCGTCCCCGCCACCCCCGCGGGGATCATGGAGATGCTCCGCCGCGAGCAGGTCCCCACCCACGGCAGGCACGCCGTCATCGTGGGGCGCAGCCTCATCGTCAGCAAGCCGCTGATGTCGCTGCTCATGGCGCCCGGCCCCAACGCCAGCGTCACCCTGGTGCACCGGCACACCCCGGACATCGCCCCGCACACCTGCATGGCCGACATCCTGGTGGTGGCCGTGGGGAAGCCCGGGCTGATCACCGCGGAGATGGTCAAGCCCGGCGCCACGGTGATCGACGTGGGGATCTCGCGCGTCCCCGACCCCGCGGCCCGGAACGGCACCCGCGTGGTGGGCGACGTGGACTTCGAGGGCGTGTCGCGCGTGGCGGGGGCGATCACGCCGGTCCCCGGCGGCGTGGGCCCAATGACCATCACCATGCTCCTGCGCAACACCGTGGACGCGGCCAGGCGCGCCCACGCCGCGGCCGGGCGCAGGCGCGGGCGGCGGGCGGGGCGGCCGTGACCTGGGACCTGTTCTCGGCGGCGGACCCGGCGAGAAACGAGGAGCTGGCGCGGGCCGTGGCGGCGGCGCAGGCGGACGCCGGCTTCCCGGGGCTCCCCCGGGGGCGCGGCGCCGAGGAGTGGACGGTGTCCGCCCTGAACGCCGCCGCGCGGGAGATGGTGGAGGGCGTGTTCCCGCCGCTGTGGGTCATGGGCGAGGTGGCCAACTTCACCCGCGCGCGCTCCGGCCACTGCTACTTCACCCTGCGCGACGCCGACGCCCAGCTCCGCTGCGTGATGTGGCGCGAGGAGGCGCGGCGCCTTCCCACCGCCCCCGCGGAGGGGATGCAGGTGCGCGCCCTGGGCCGCCTGACGCTGTACGAGTCGCGCGGCGAGTTCCAGCTGGTGGTGGCGGACCTGGACGCGCGCGGCGACGGGCTGTGGAAGCTGGCCTTCGACCGGCTGCGCGGCCGGCTGGACGCCGAGGGGCTCACCGCCCCCGAGCGGCGGCGGCCGCTCCCGCGCGCGCCCGAATGCGTGGGCGTGGTCACCTCGCTCGCCGGGGCGGCGCTGCGCGACGTGCTCGCGGTGGTGCGGCGCCGCGCTCCGTGGACGCGGGTGGTGGTGGCCGGCTGCCGCGTGCAGGGCGAGGGCGCCGCCGAGGAGATCGCCGCCGCCATCCGCCGCTTCGGCGCCGCCGGGTGCGCCGACGTGCTGATCGTGGGGCGGGGCGGCGGGTCCATCGAGGACCTGTGGGCCTTCAACGAGGAGGCGGTGGCGCGCGCCATCGCCGAATCGCCCGTGCCCGTGATCTCCGCCGTGGGCCACGAGACCGACACCACCATCGCCGACCTGGTGGCCGACCTGCGCGCCCCCACCCCCTCCGCCGCGGCGGAGGCCGCGGTGCCGGACGGCGCGCAGCTGCGCCGCGAGCTGCGGGGGCTCGGTGACCGCCTGGGGATCGCCGCCGGGTCGCGCCTGGCCGGCGCGCGGGACGAG
>JBEVLE010000218.1:0-4173 GCA_040509335.1 Longimicrobiaceae bacterium
GTTGTAGGCGGGGCTCCCCGGCTCCAGCCGGTCCACCACCCACAGCCGCTGCTGCGCGAACGACAGCGGCAGCGCCTCCGCCCGTGACACCCGCTCGATCGGCGGCGCCAGCGCGGTCCCCGTGCCGCGCAGCTCCTCGATCCGGCCCGCCAGCGCTCTCACCGTCGGCGCCTCGAACAGCGCCTTCAGCGGCACCTCCACCCCGAACGCCTCCCGCGCACGCGACACCACCTGCGTCGCCAGCAGCGAGTGGCCCCCCAGCTCGAAGAAGTTCTCCTCCACCCCCACCCCCTCCCGCCCCAGCACCTCCGCCCAGATCCCCGCCACCACCTCCTCCGTCGCCGTGCGCGGGACCGCGTGCTCCCCTCCCACCCCCGGCTCCGGCGCCGGCAGCGCCCGCCGGTCCACCTTGCCGTTGGCGCTCAGCGGCAGCTTCTCCAGCACCACGTACGCCGCCGGAACCAGGTACTCCGGCAGGCGCCCCGACAGCTCCTCCCGCAGCTCCCTCCCCGACAGCTCCGCACCCGCCTGCGGCACCACGTAGCCCACCAGGCGCTTCTGTCCCGGCGCGTCCTCCCGCACCACCACCGCCGCCTCCCGCACGCCCCCGAGCCCCAGCAGCGCCGCCTCCACCTCCCCAGGCTCGATCCGGAAGCCCCGCACCTTGACCTGCGTGTCCGTCCGCCCCACGTACTCCAGCTCCCCCGTCCCCACCCAGCGCACCCGGTCCCCGCTCCGGTACAGGCGCGCTCCCGCTTCCCCCGAGAACGGGTCCGGCACGAAGCGCTCGGCCGTCAGCTCCGCCCGGCCCAGGTACCCCCGCGCCACCGCCGCACCCCCCACGTGCAGCTCCCCCACCATCCCCACCCCCACCGGCTCCCCCCACCCGTCCAGCACGTACGCGCGGCGGTCCCCCACCGGGCGCCCGATCGGAACCTCCCCACGCTCCACCTCCGCTCCCACCACGTGGCAGCTCGTGAACACCGTGCACTCGCTCGGCCCGTAGCCGTTGACCACCCGCAGCGTCGGGCTCAGCTCCCGCGCCCGACGCAGGTGCGCCCCGGAGACCGCCTCCCCGCCCGTCATCACCTGCTCCACCCGGCTCAGAAGCTCCGGGCGCGTGTCCACCACCAGGTTGAACAGCGCCGCCGTCAGCCACAGTGTCGTCACCCCGTGCCGCTCCACCTCCCGCACCAGCCCCTCCGGGTCCAGGCTGCGCCCGGGATGCAGCACGCACCGGCCCCCGCTCAGCAGCGCCGGCCACAGCTCCAGCGTCAGCGCGTCCCACGACACCGAGGAGTGCTGCAGCACCACCGTGCGCTCGTCCCAGCGCGCGTAGTCCGCGCCGCGGAAGAAGCCCGGGATCGCCCGGTGCGGCACCTCGGTCCCCTTGGGCAGCCCCGTGGAGCCGGAGGTGTAGATCACGTAGCACAGGTGCTCGGGCGTGACCGCCACGGCCGGCGCGACGTCCGGCTCGTCCGCGATGCGCCCGCGCTCCGCGTCCAGGCACAGCACTTCCACGTCGGCGGGGAGGCGCTCACGCAGCGGCGTCCGGCTGAGGACCACGGGCCCGGCGAGCTCCTCCACGAGCAGCGCCAGGCGCGCCGGCGGGAGATCGGGGTCGAGCATGGCGTAGGCGCCGCCGGCCTTGAGGATGCCCAGCAGCGAGACGACCATCTCCAGGCCGCGCTCCAGGCACACGCCCACGCGCGCCTCCGGCCCCACCCCCCGGCGCCGCAGACGGTGCGCGAGCTGGTTGGCGGCCCCGTCCAGCTCGGCGTACGTCAGCGCCGCGTCGCCGAAGACCACCGCCGGCGCACCCGGTGTGCGTGCCGCCTGAGCGGCGAACAGCTCGTGCAGGCACGCCGGCCGATCTCCCGAGGGAGCCGGGTTCCACGCTTCCAGCACCTGGGCGCGCTCGGCCCCGCGCAGCAGCGGCAGCTCGGACAGGCGCCGCTCCGGCGCCTCCGCCAGCGCCTCCAGCACCACCTCCAGGTGCCCCGCCATGCGCGCGATCGTCTGCGCCTCGAAGAGCCCCTCCCGGTACACCAGCACGCCCCCCAGCCACTCCCCCGCCTCCTGCATCACCAGGTCCAGCTCGAACTTCGCCACCCCCTCCCCGCCCCCGAACGGCTCCAGCGCCAGCTCTGCCAGCCCCACCCGATCGCCCGTCCCCGCGGCGCGGTTCAGCGCGAAGACGGCCTGGAAGACGGGCGTGTGCGCCAGGCTCCGCTCCACGCCCAGCTCCTCCACCAGGCGCTCGAAGGGCAGCTCCTGGTGCGCGTACGCGCCCAGTGCCGTCTCCCGCACCCGCCCCACCACCTCGCGCCAGGTGGGATCGCCCGACAGGTCGCCGCGCAGCGCCAGCATGTTGACGAAGAAGCCGATCAGCCCCTCCAGCTCGGCACGCGTCCGCCCCGCGATGGGGGTGCCCACGACCACGTCCTCCTGCCCGGCGTAGCGGCCCAGCAGCGCCTGCCAGCCGGCCAGCAGCGTCATGAACAGCGTCGTCCCCTCGGCCCGCGAGAGCGCCCGCAGGCCCTGCGACACGGCGTGCTGCAGGGCGAAGCGGTGGCTCGCCGCGCGCGGGCTCCGCCCCACCGCACGCGGCCGGTCCGTGGGGACCTCCAATAGCGGCGGCGCTCCCCCCAGCTTCTCCTTCCAGAAGCCGATCTGCGCCTCCAGCACGCCACCGCTGAGCCACTGGCGCTGCCAGACGGCGTAGTCGGCGTACTGCACCGGCAGCTCCGCCAGCGGCGACGCCCCGCCCCGGCTCAGCGCCGCGTACAGGGCCGAGACCTCGCGCACCAGCACCTCCATGCTCCACCCGTCGCTGACGACGTGGTGGAGCGTGAGCAGCAGCACGTGTTCCCGCTCGCCCAGGCGAAGCAGCGTGCTGCGCAGCAGCGGCCCGCGCGCCAGGTCGAAGGGCCGCATCGCCTCCGCGCCGGACAGACGCACGGCCGCCGCCTCGCGCGCCCCGTCCGGCAGGGCGCGCAGATCGATCTCCGGCAGCGGCACCGGGGCCGGCGGGTGGATGACCTGCACCGGCGCGCCGTCGCGCTCCGCGAAGGTGGTGCGCAGCGCCTCGTGCCGCCGCTCCACCTCACCGATGCTCCCCCGCAGCGCGGCCACGTCCAGCGCCCCGCGCAGCCGCAGCGCGTACGGCATGTTGTACGCGGCGCTCCCCGGCTCCAGGCGGTCCACCACCCACAGCCGCTGCTGCGCGAACGACAGCGGCAGCGCCTCCGACCGCGACACCCGCTCGATCGGCGGCGCCAGCGTGGTCCCCGCGCCGCGCAGCGCCTCGATGCGCCCGGCCAGCGCGCCCACCGTCTGCGCCTCGAACAGCGCCCGCAGCGGCACCTCCACCCCGAACGCCTGCCTCACACGCGACACCACCTGCGTCGCCAGCAGCGAGTGCCCGCCGAGGTCGAAGAAGCCGTCCTCCGCCCCCACACGCTCGATCCCCAGCACCTCCGCCCAGATCCCCGCCAGCACCTCCTCCACAGCCGTGCGGGGCGCCACGTACTCCGCCTCCGCCCCCCGCTCCGGCGCGGGCAGCCCCCGCCGGTCCACCTTGCCGTTGGCGTTCAGCGGCAGCCGCTCCAGCACCACGACGGCCCCTGGCACCATGTGCTCCGGCAGCCGGCCGCCCAGGCGCGCCCGCAGCTCGCTCCCCGACAGCTCCGCCCCCGGCCGCGCCACCACGTAGCCCACCAGGCGCTTCTGCCCCGGCGAGTCCTCCCGCACCACCACCACCGCCTCGCCCACGGCTGCGTCGGCCAGCAGCGCCGCCTCCACCTCGCCGGGCTCGATGCGGAAGCCGCGGATCTTCACCTGCGCGTCCGTCCGCCCCAGGAACTCCAGCTCTCCGTCCGCGCGCCGCCGCACCCGGTCGCCCGTCCGGTACAGACGCGCCCCCGCATCTCCCGAGAACGCGTCGGGCGCGAAGCGCTCCGCCGTCACGTCCGCACGCCCCAGGTAGCCGCGCGCCACCCCCGCCCCCGCCAGGCACAGCTCCCCGGGCACCCCCGCCGGCAGCAGGTTGCCCCACGCGTCCACCACGTGCATCCCCACGCCCGGCAGCGGGCGCCCCACCATCTGCCAGCCGGGGCGCTCGCCCTGCCGCAGCGCCGTCGCCGAGCTGATGATGGTCCCCTCCGTGGGCCC
>JBEVLE010000219.1:0-7250 GCA_040509335.1 Longimicrobiaceae bacterium
ATTTGCGTGCACGTGTACTTAGGCTCGCCACCCTCCCCCAATTCTGGGGGAGGGCTTCCTGACCCCCATGTGCGTCGTGTCGTTCTCCCCTCCCCCTTGCGGGGAGGGGCCGGGGGAGGGGGTCGCCGTCGCGTGAGGGATTTCGGCCCGGAGGGGCGAGACCGCGCGGCTGTTTGCGCGGGCTCGACTCCGTTACGCAGCGTTGTTTGCTGCGTTACGGAGCCGAAGCCCGACCCCGGCGCAGCCGGGGGCACGCCCAAATCCGCCGTCCAAGCCGTTCAACTCCGTTTCAGCGCCCGGTACAACACCCCCGGCAGCGACGCCAGCAGGTACCGCTTCCAGAACCCAGGCTCCAGCAGCGACGCAGGACTGTGACGCACCGCCCCGCGCAGACAGCGCCGACACTCCGCCCGGTCGCCGAAGCCGAAGTAGCCGTCCGCGTGGCGGCGCGCGTGCCGGGCATACACACGACCCCGCAGAACCCGGTGCTCCGGCGCCAGGAGCGGGTCCGCGAACACCTCGTCCAGGATGCGGCGCTCCGCCTCCTCCGCGCGCCGGGTGCGCTGGAGGGCAGAGTGCAGGTTGCGGCCGTGCACCCGGTAGGCGGCGAGCGGCGCGTCCACGTAGGCCACCGGGTGGCGGCGCGCAACGGCCAGCCAGAGCCGCCAGTCCTCGGAGTAGGGGACGTCCTCGGCGAACGCACCCCCGATCAGCTCCAGCGCCGCGCGCCGGAAGAGCGCGCCCGCGGGGGGGACGAAGTTGTCGAACAGGAGCCAGGGGAGCGGGTCGCCCCGGAAGCCGTCCGCGTACGGGATGTTGGCGCCGCGCGCGCTCGTCACCCGCCCGTCGCCGTCCACCAGCCGGTAGTTGGTGTGCACCATCCCCACCGCGGGGTCGGCGTCCAGGACGGGGACGGTCCGCGCCAGGAACTCCGGGTCCCAGAAGTCGTCCGCGTCCACGCGCGCCACGTACTCCCCCGTGGCGCGGCGCAGCCCCTCGTTCACGGCGCGGACGTGCCCGCGGTTGCGCTCGTGCTCCACGAGCACCACCCGGGGGTCGCCCAGGAACGCGGCGATCGCCTCGCGCGAGCCGTCGGTGGAGCCGTCGTCCACCACCACCACCTCCAGGTCGGCGAAGCCGCGCTGGCCCAGGATGCTCGCCAGGCACGTCCCCACGTACGCCGCGTAGTTGTACGACGGCACGACCACGGACACCCGGGGCATCTCAGCGCCCGCCCGCCGCGAGGGCGCCGTCCAGCGCCGCGGCGATCCGCTCCGCCTGCCGCCGCCGGGAATACCGGGCGACGGCGTCCGGGCGGGGCGCGTGGGGGATCCCCCGCCCCGCCTTCCACGCCGCGTGCCAGCCGGCCAGAACGGCGGCAAGCTCGTCCGCGCCGTCGGCGGTCAGGCCGGCCCCGGTGTCGCGCAGCGTCGCGTCCACGAAGTCGCCGTCGGCGGGAAAGGCGAGGACCGGGCGACCGGCGGCGAGGTACTCCCACAGCTTGGACGGGTAGCTCAGCGTCCCCCGGCCGCGCTGCGCGGTCAGGTTGAACAGGAGGAGGACGTCGGCGGCGCGCTGCAATCGCACCGCTTCGTCGGGCGGCACGCCGGGGCGCACGTGGCAGACGCGGGCGCAGGGGCGCCCCTCCAGCAGGGCGCGCAGCCGGTCCTCGCAGCGCGATCCCACCAGCGCCACCTCCAGGTCGTCGATCGCGCCGGGGGCCGCGGCGATCACCCGGTCCAGCGCGTCGAACAGCATCTCCGGGCGCTGGTCGCCGGGGTAGATGGAGCCCACGTGGGCCAGGCGCAGCTTTCCGTCGGTCCTCGCCGGCGCTTCCCCGGCGAAGTCCTCCTCGTCGAACCCCACCACCACCACCTCGCCGGGCACGCCGTACAGCTCTTCCACAAGGCGCGCCATCCGCGGCGACACCGCCAGCGCCCGCGACGCGGGCGCGAGCCAGCGGCGGTGGAGCGCCGTCGCCAGCGCGCGGCGGTGCCGGGTGCCGTGCCAGTCGCCCGGGCCCACGTAGAAGCTGTACAGGTCGCCGAAGAGGGGCACCCAGGGGAGCCCCGTGCGCCGCGCGAGGCGGCTCGCCACCACGTGGTTCACGGCCGGCGGGCAGGTGCTCAGGATCGCCTCCGCCCCGTGCTCGCGTACGGCGCGCTCGCCGGCCTCCACCGCGCCGCGGGTCCACCCGGTGAATTCGTCCGGGTACCGCCCGAAGAGCGGCCACGCTATCGACATCGCCCTGCGCAGCGGAGTCAGGAGAGCGCGCCGGGCGGCGTGCGCGCCGGGCGCGGTGGCGCGGCCCAGGCGGTCGTGCAGCGCCAGGAGGACGCCCCGCGGCTCGGCGCGCGGCGCGGCGACCACCGGCACGCCGGGGGGCTCATCCGCGCGGACCAGCCCCCACCCGGCGTCCTCCGGCGCGAGGCCCGCGCTCCAGTCGCGCGACAGGACCACCGGGCTCCACCCGGCGGCGGGGAGGTGGCGGCAGTAGCCGGCGAGCTGCTTCACCCCCACGTTGTGCACGGGGAGGAAGTGGTAGCTGACGACGAGGACCCGCCTGGGGGGGCGCTCCGGGGCGGCGGGGCTCACGGCCGCGCGGGGCGGGCCAGCGCCCGGCGGAGCCCGCCCCACCAGAAGCGCGACAGGAGGACGTCGGGCCAGCGGAGGGGGAGCCGCGCGATGGCGGCGAGGGGGTGGGCGGCGCCCTCCAGCGCCTCGCCCACGGCGGCCTGCGCCTCCATCCTGCGGAGCCGCGAGGCCATCCGCACCCACTCGCCGCGCCGCCAGAGCGGGCGGCTTTCCCGCACCACGCGCCGCGCCTCGTCGCCGAAGGCGGCGGGCCGGGCCGTGGTCTTCGCGGCGGGGTGCTGGAGGGCGACCGCGAGGAGCGCCGGCGTCTCCGCCGTCCGCAGCCGGCCGCGCAGGCGCAGCGTGGCGCGCAGGTACAGCTCCCAGTCCATCACGTAGTGAAGGTCCTCGCGCACCCCCCCGATCTCCCGCAGCGTCGCCGTGCACAGGAAGGTGGCGGGCTGCGCCAGGACCACGGCGTGCGGCCGGAGGAAGTCGGTGGGGCGCCGCGGCGCGCGCGGACGCCAGTCGTGGACGGGGCCGCGGTCCGCCGCGTCCAGCGTCAGGCCGCGCCCCGCCAGCAGGTGGAATCGCTCCCGCGCCCACACCCGCCCCACCTCCTCGAGCGCCCCGGGGGCGAGGTGGTCGTCCGAGTTGATCCAGTTGAACAGCTCGCCCGTCGCCGCGTCCAGCCCCTTGGCGATGGCGTGCGTCTGCCCGCGGTCGGGCCCGCTCGTCCAGCCGGCCAGCCAGGGCTCGTAGCGGCGCAGGATCTCCGTCGTCCCGTCCGTGCTCCCCCCGTCGAACACCAGGTACTCCAGCGCCGGATAGCCCTGCAGGAGCACCGAGCGGATGGTTTCCTCGATGAACCCGCCCTGCTCGAACGAAGGGGTCACCAGGGTGATGCGCGGCCACGCCGACCCGTCCGGGAGCGCGGGCGGAGCGGGCGGCGGCCCCTCCGTCCACGGCCACCCCGTCCGCCCCGGCGGCGGCGGCGGGAGGTCGCGGAGCGTGGGCACGCCGCTCACGGGACCGCCTCCTCCGGCACGGGCTCCGCGCGCCACGGCACCGCACCGAGGGCCGCCCGCAGCGCCCGGGCCACCTCCTCCGGCTGCACCTCCGCCACGCAGCGGACGGTGTCGTAGCGGCAGTTCCAGTCGCAGCCGAAGCACTCCAGCCGCACGGTGCACACGTGGTTGCGCGCCGGGTCGCCCCACGGCTGGAAGCGGCCCCAGTGCCCGCCGCCCACGATCCCCACCGTGGGCATCCCCAGCGCGACGGCCACGTGCAGCGCCCCGGCGTCCGGGCCCAGGAACAGGTCGCAGCGGCGGATCCCCTCCACCATCTGCCGGGTCGTGGTGCGCCCCGACAGGTCCGTCACCGCCGCCACCCCCGGCACGGCGGCCAGGCGGCCGGCCAGCTCCGCGCACAGCCCGGCCTCCGCCGCGCTCCCGAAGAGCGCCACCCGCAGCGGCCCCTCCCCCGCCAGCGCGACGGCGCGCGCCAGCCCTTCCGGCGGGTACAGCTTGCCGGCCGGGGCCGTGACCCCGGGCGCGATCGCCAGCGTCGCCGCGCCCGCGGCGCGCGGCACGGCGGCCTCGGCCCAGCGGCGGTCCTCCGGCGCGGTCCACAGCTCCGGGCGCAGCTCGTCCAGGCCGGCGCCGATCCCCAGCAGCGCCAGGAAGTCGCGGGTGACCCGCAGGTCGTGGTCGCCGCGGCGCGCGGGGTCCAGGCGCAGGACGCCGTCGTAGCCGCGCGTGGCGCGGCGCGTCCACGCTTCGCCCGCGTTGGAATCGTCGCCCGCGACGGCGAAGCGCGCGCGCGCGCCCGCCGCCCACGCCACCTGGTGGATGCCGTCGGTGGGAGAGCGCACCGGGACGAGGAGGAGGTCGGGGCGGAGCCGCAGGCGGAGCCGGGCGAAGCGGAGCAGGGCGTCCAGGCTCCCCCGCCCCGGGAAGGCGGGGAGCGCGCCCAGCAGCGGCTCGTGCAGGTCCTCCCAGTCCAGCACGCGGTCCACGTGCGGGCAGAGCTCCACCAGCTCGCGCACGTAGCGCCGCACGCACAGCGTGATCTCCGCGCGGGGGAAGCGCGCGCGCAGGTGGCGCAGCGCCCCGGAAAAGAGCACCACGTCCCCCAGGTTGTCGGGCCGCAGCACCAGGACGCTGCGGACCTCCGCGGGGTCAGGCGAGCGCCGCGCCGACCGCTGCGACATACGCGCTCCACGTCTCGTCGCTGGCGGCGAGGAAGCGGTCCCGCGCCTCGCCGCGCCGCGCCATCCCCGTTTCCAGCTCGTCCAGCACCCGCTCCGCGGTGGCGTCCTTGACGTACAGCGCGGGAACGTCCACCGCGTCCACCATCAGCAGCCGCGTGTCCGTGCCGATCGCCACCGAGGGAATCCCCAGCCCCGCCAGCGCCACCGAGGCGTGCATGCGGTTGCACACCGCCCCCGCGGCCGAGGACACGGCCGCGAAATACTCCCGCGGGGTGCGCGGCAGGAGCCGCGGGAGCGACGGGTCCAGCTTTCCCGCCAGCTCGTATTCGGCGGGGGTGTGGCACAGGAAGGCGACGCGCCGCCGCTCCCTGAGCCGCTCCAGGACGGTGCGCATGGTCGCCTCCCAGCCGCCGCCGTCCACCGCCTGGTCCCAGTCGTAGTGCCCCGCCCCGGCCATGTAGTTCACCAGCACCAGGCGGTCGTCGCGCTCCGCGATGGCGTGGCCGCGCGGGGACACGAACGCGGTGCAGCGCAGCAGCGGCACCTCCGCCCCCACGGACGCGTACAGGTCGCGGGCCAGGGTGTCGCGGGCGGTGGTGAGCCGGCAGTCCGCGAGGGTGCGCCGCACGTACGCGGCCTCCGCCGGGTCGTCGATCCGCTCCGCGCGCGCCTCCCACGGGTAGCACGACCCCGCCGCCAGGTTCATCACCGGGATCCCGCGCGCGGCCACCCGCCCCACCACCTCGCGCATGAGCGGCTTCGCCCACTCCGAGCGGTGGCTCCCCGGCCACAGCACGGGCGCGCCGCACTGCACCACCAGGTCGCATGCGTCGAAGCGCGAGAACGGCAGCGGGTGCAGCAGGGTGCGCGCCAGCGTCTGCGCCGGGCCCTTGGCGCGCGGCAGGCGGAGCGCCAGCCGCACCGGGTGCCACTCCGGGTACACGGTGAGCGGCCAGTGCTTGTCCACCATCACCCATTCGATCTCCCGGCCGCCCATCGCCGCCGCTACGACCCGCTGCACACCCTCGCGGATCAGGTCGTCGCCGATGTTCCTGCCCAGCGTGGTGATCAGCCCCACCCGCACCGGCTTCATGACGGCACCTTGAAACTGCTGGGTTTGGGCGTGCCCCCCGCGGGGCGCGGGGGTCGGGCTTCGGCTCCGTAAGCGAGCAAACAACGCTCGCTAACGGAGTCGAGCCCCCGCGGAAACAGCCCCGCGGGGTCTCGCCCCTCCGGGCCGAAATCCCTCACGCGGCATCGCGCTGGCGTCCGCGGGTGAGGGCCGTGGCGCTTCACGCTGCGCGTGAACCAAATGAAGCAGGCTCTTCCCTGTTCCCTGTTCCCTGTTCCCTGCAGTTTCACGCCGCCTCCAGCACGCCCGCGCCGCGGGCCCAGGCCAGCGCCTCGCCCACGCCCTGGCGCAGCGTCACGCGCGGCGCGAAGCCGAGCGCGGCGCGGGCGGGCTCCAGGTCGTATGCGCGGTGCACGCGGCGGCCGGTGCCGGTCATCAGGTAGGTGATCAGGTCCATCTGCCGACGGCGCCGGTGGTAGCGCGCGCGCACCCGCAGGTACAGGGCGTCGCCGCGCCCCGCCCGGCGCGGCGGGACGATGCGGCCCAGCTCCGCGCCGCAGAGCGCGAACAGCTCGCCCATGCTCGCCCACTCGCCGGCCAGCGTCGCGGTTGCGGCGGGGGCGTTGGCGCGGGCGGCGGCGAGCAGCCCCTCGGTGACGTCCAGGGTGTGCACGGGGTGGATGCAGCGCTCGGCGTAGCTGGGAAGGAACTCCAGGAGGCGGTTCCGCTGGAGGATCGCCTCGGCCACCTCCACCACGAAGCTGGAGTGGTCCGACGCGTACACGTTGCCGATGCGGAGTATGGCGTGCCCGAAGCGGCCCTCCGACTCGCGGCGCACCAGCGCCTCGGCGAGCACCTTGCTGCGGCCGTACGGGCTCACCGGGCGGCAGGGAGTGTCGGCCGGCGCCGGGACGCGGTCCACCGTCCCCACCGCCTCGATGCTGCTGGCGTACACGAAGCGGCCCGCGCCCGTGCGGCGGGCCAGCTCCAGCGCGTTGCGCGTCCCCTCCACGTTGGCGCGCGCCAACTCCTCGTCCCGCCCGAAGTAGGCGATCGACGCCCCCAGGTGGAACACCACGTCGAAGCGCTCCTCGGCCTCCGCCACGCGGCGCAGCGCCTGGGGGTCGGCGAGCTCCCCCTGGTACGCGCGCACGCCGTCCGCGCGCGGCTCCGCCGGAGCGCGGCGCGACAGCAGCGCCACGTCCCACCCGTCGGCCACCAGCCGCCGCACGAAGGGGGTTCCCACGAACCCGGTTCCTCCCGTCACGAACGCCTTCATCCCGCTCTCATGCGAATTCCGTGTAGACCAGGCACCATCAGCAGAGCGCCGAGGGCAAGAATGCCGTGCCGTTCTCCCCCTTTCCCCCGCTTGCGGGGGAGAGGGGGCCGGGG
>JBEVLE010000220.1:0-5359 GCA_040509335.1 Longimicrobiaceae bacterium
CGCGAGGGCCGCCGCGGACGCACCCGTTTTTTCCGCACCGGAGGCGCCGTTGGCACACCTCAACGACCTGCACCGCGAGTACGAGGCGCGGCACTTTCCGCCCACGCGCAGGCTGGACCTGCAGGGCGAGGGGCCGGCCACCGCCCGCGACCGCGCCCTCCGCTGGATCCAGATGCACGCGCACGAGCAGCCGGGGGTGGAGCTGCTGCTGGTGCTGGAGCGCGGCCGGCGCACCGAGGCCGCCCGCAAGAGCCCGGTGCGGGTGGCGGTGGAGGGAATGCTGGCGGAGCTGCGCGGCAAGCTGCTGGACTGGTGGCAGCCGTTCGGCCCCGGGACCATCGCGCTGCGCATCGGCGGCGAGCCGGCCATGTTCGCCCCGCCCCCGAAGCCGAAGCCCGACCCCACCGACGGCCGCACCCCCGAGACCGCGGGCGCCGCGTACGTCCCCGCCGAGGCGGACATCCCGGAGGAGCTGCTCCCGCTGGCGCGCCGCGCCGCGGAGCTGCGCCGCACGCGCGAGGGGCTGGGGGTGAGCATCGTCCCGGTGGTGATGCGCGGCATCTGGATCGAGGCGCAGGCGTTCGCCATGAGCGAGCGCGAAAGCTTCGAGGAGGCGCTGCGCCGCATCGTGGCCGCGGAGGAGGCGCGGGCCTTCGAGGACGACGACGCCTGGGGGTGACGGCCCCCGGGCGCAGACCCGACCGAAAGAGGTGCAGATGAGCGATCCGGAGCAGGCGCGCGCCACGCAGCTGCGCAACATCGAAGCGAGGACCGGCCACGACCTCGCCGCCTTCCGCGCCGCGGTCGCGGCGTCCGGCAGGGCCAGGCACGGCGAGGTGCGCGCCTGGCTGATGGAGACGTACGGGCTGGGCTACGGCGACGCCAACACGCTCGCCCACTTCGCGGCCGGCGGCGGCGCGGCGCCCGGCGACGCACCCGCCCCGGGTGGCGGCGACCCTCTCGACGGCATCTACACGGGAAAGAAGGCGCACCTGCGCGCCATCCACGACGCCGTGCTGGCCGCGATCCGGCCCTGGGGCGAATTCGAGGTGGCTCCCAAGAAGGCCTACGCCGCCTTCCGCAGGAAGAAGCAGTTCGCGATGCTCGGCCCCAGGACCGCCGAGCGCGCCGAGCTGGGCATCAACCTCAAGGACGAGCTCACGGACGCGCGGTTCGTGGCGCAGAAGCCCGGCGGCATGTGCCAGTACACCGTCGCCCTGTCCGGCCCCGGCGACGTCGACGCGGAAGTGCTCGCGGTGCTGCGCCGCGCCTACGACGCCGCCGGCTGACGCCGCCCGCTCGCGGATGCGAAAGGCGCCCCCGCCGGGATCTCCGGCGAGGGCGCCTTTTCGTCGTTGCAGGCTGTTCCCGGTTCCCTGTTCCCTGTTCCCTGTTCCCTACTTCGTGTACCTCTCGAACCACTCGAGAATCCGCAGCATGTGGTCCACCCGGTGCGCCGGCTCGCCGGAGCGCGTCAGCTCGTGGCCCTCGCGCGGGTAGCGCACCATCTCCACGGTCTTGTTCAGCCCCGTCATGGCGCGGTACATGGCGTCCGCCCCGGCGATGGTGGTGCGGTAGTCCGCCTCGCCGTGCAGCATGAGCAGCGGCGTGCGGATGTCGGCCACGTAGGTGATGGGCGACTGCTCGCGGACGATCTGCGGGTCCTCCCAGGGGCGGGCGCCGAACTCGGCCTCGAACAGGTCGTAGGTGTTGGATGCGCCCCACCACACCCCCAGGTCGTACACGCCGCGCTGCGCCACCGCCGCGTCGAAGCGCTCCGGCGCCTCCCTGGCGATCAGCCAGGCGGCCATGTAGCCGGCGTAGCTGCCGCCGGTGACGGCCTGGCGCTGCGGGTCGGCGAGGCCGCGGGCGAGAACGCTGTCCGCGCCGATGAGGATGTCGCGCGCCGGCGGCGTCCCCCAGCTGCGGTGGATGCTCTGGAGCGTCTCGTTGCCGTAGCCGCCGGAGCCGCGCGGGTTGGAAAAGAACACGGTGTACCCGGCGCCGGCCAGCGTCTGGTACTCCAGCCACATGCTGGCCTCGCCCGGGCCCCACATGGAGTGCGGGCCGCCGTGCATCTCCACCGCCAGCGGCGGCCGCTCGCCCTCGCGGACGGCGAGGGGGCGGATGAACCACCCCTGGATGCGGCGCCCGTCGAACGACGGGTACCGGATCTCCTCGTAGTCGCCCACGTACACGCCGGCCAGCAGCGAGTCGTTGAGCGCGGTGAGGCGGCGCTCGCCGGAGCCGTCGGCGCGGGCGGCGAACACGTCGCTGGGGCGCTGGGGCTGCATCTGCGACCAGGCCACGGTGCCGCCCGCCACGCCGAACGAGGTGACGCCGCGCGGCCCGGACACCACCGGCCGCGGCTCGATGCGGTCCAGCCGCGTGCGGTACAGGGGGATGGCACCCTCGGACTGCACGGTGAAGTACAGCCACCCGTCCGGCGTCAGCTCGAAGGAGCCGACGCCGCGGTCCATGGGCCCGGTGACGCTGCGGCGCTCGCTCCCGTCCGCCCGCATCACCACCAGCTCGTTGTTGACCGCGCTCCTGAACACGGTGTCGTACGGCTGCCGCTGGTAGACGATCCAGCGCCCGTCGTCCGAGAAGCGCGCGCTGCTGGCGGTGAAGCGCGGCTCGGCGATGCGCGTGGGGGTGCCCCCGGCGGCGGGGAGCACGAACACGTCCGAGTCGTCGGCGTAGTCGGGGTGCACGCCCTCCTCGGGGCGGGTGGCGGAGTACACCAGCGACCGCCCGTCCGGCGACCACGACGGCGCGCCGCTGGGGAAAGCGGTGAGCGTCAGGCGCACGGGCTTCGCTCCCTGCCGCACCTCCACCACGTACAGCTGCGCCCAGCGCTCCTCGGCCAGCGAGGTCTCGCCCAGGTGGTTGCGGCGGGTGACGTGGCGCGCGTCGCCGCTGCGCGCGGTCTGCTCCAGCTTGGCGCGGATGGCGGCCAGCGCCGCCGCGCGGTCCGTGCCGATGCGGCGGATCGCCGCCGCGTCCACCCGCCCGCTGTCGGGCCTGGCGCCGCCCTCCTGCGCCAGCTCCGCGGGCGACAGCGACGAGGTGAAGGCGATGCGGTCCCCGCGCGGCGACCACACCGGGCTCGCCGCCGCCGTGCGGAGGTCGGTGAGCGGCCACGCCTCGCCGCCGTCCGCCAGCGGGAGGATCCACACCTGCGCCCGCCCGCCCTCGCGCGCGGTGGTGAAGGCCAGCATGCGCCCGTCCGGCGAGAACGCGGGCTCGCCCATCGCGGCGCTCCCCGTCCACGTCAGCCGCCGCGCCCCCGACCCGTCCGCCGCCGCGATCCACAGGTCGCGCCTGTAGCGGTTGGTGGCCGAGTCGGCGCGCGACACCACGTACGCCACGCGCTTCCCATCTGGCGACACCGCCACGCCGGAAGCGACGTCCATGTGGTACAGGTCCAGCGCCGTGAGCGCGCGCTTCGCCTGCGCGGCCGCGGGCTGCCCGGAGGCGAGCAGGAGAAGAGGGAGCGCGAGGTGCGAGAGCTTCATGGGGACGAAGTGCGAAAGTGCGAGAGTGAATGGCAGTACGGAGTACGCTGAACGGCAGGAGCCCGGTGCAGTGCTCCCCCTCTCCCGCTTGCGGGGGAGGGGGTCGGGGGGAGGGGGCCCGCCGTCGCGTGAGGGATTACGGCCCGAAGGGGCGAGACCGCGCGGCTGTTTGCGCGGGCTCGACTCCGTTAGGCAGCGTTGTTTGCTGCCTTACGGAGCCGAAGCCCGACCCCGGCGCCAGCCGGGGGCACGCCCAACCCCGCCGTCAGAGCAGTTCAAGCAGTCCGGCGCGGCCGCAGGCTCTCGTGGGTGAGGACCACGGCATCTTCCGGCGCCTCGTACAGCAGCCCCAGCAGCGACGTCTGGTCGCGCGTGACGGAGGGCACCTCGTGGCAGCGGCGGCAGCGGGCCTCGTAGCTCTCGGCGCCGCCCACCTGGATGGTGGGGGCCTCGAAGGGCGCGGGCTCGCCGTTGACCAGGCGCTGGTTGCGGGTGGCCGGGCCGCCGCAGCGCACGCAGATGGCGTGCAGCTTGTCCACCGTCTCGGCGATGGCGAAGATGCGCGCCATGGGGCCGAAGGGCTCGCCGCGGAAGTCCATGTCGATCCCCGCCACGATCACCCGCATCCCCCGGTCGGCCAGGAGCGAGAGCACGTCCACGACGCCGTCGTCCAGGAACTGCACCTCGTCCACAGCGATCACCTGCGTGTCGGGGTGCACCTTGGCCAGCATCTCGGTGCTGCTGCGCACCGGGATGGCCTCCACGCCCTCGGAGCCGGAGTGCGAGCTGATGGTGCGGACGCCCTCGTAGCGGTCGTCCAGGGCCGACTTGAACACCTGGACGCGCCGCCGGGCGATCAGGGAGCGCCGGACGCGGCGGATCAGCTCCTCGGACTTGCCGCTGAACATGCTTCCGGTGACCACCTCGATCCAGCCCTGGCCGTCGCCGTGGTACATCGCGATGTCTCTCACGGATCGCCTGCGGGATGAGACATGGGGAGGGTCCGGACGGGGACGCGCCGCCCGGGCGTGGAGCGTAGTATCATACCCCGCGGGCCCGGGGCGGACAAGCGCGCGGCGCGAGAAACGTATGGCGGCGGGAGGGACCCGTGGACGGCCCGGCTAGCGGCGCTTGGTGCGGCGCTCCAGCACCACCTCGTCGGCGACGATCATGTAGCGGATGACGCGGTCGCGGGCCTCGGGAAAGGCGTCCTGCCGGTCGCGGAAGCGGTCGTTGGACACCACGCTGGCGTCCAGCTCGCGCGCGAAGGCCAGGATGAAGTAGTCGGCGTCGGTGCCGGCGGGGGCCTGGTGGATCTTGCCGGCCTCCACCAGCTCCTCGTACCCGGGCGAGTCGTCGATCTGGTGGCGCAGGGCGGCGTCGGCCACCACGATGGGCTCGATCCCTTCCTCCTGGAGCTTGCGGCACACCAGGACGATGTTCTCCAGGCGCGCCTTCTCGCCCTCGGTGAAGTGGGCCACGTTGGAGGCGTCCACCAGCGCCTTGTGGGGGGCTTCCTGGGCGGTGCTCTCGGCTTGCTCGGGCATCGTTCTTCGGGATCCGGTGGTTCCGGCGGATGGATGTTTTCGTCGCAGGCCGCAGTGCACACGCGGTGCCAGGGTGTGGAAACAGGGGATTCGGGAAGGGGAGGTACGGGCGTGCCCCCGGCTGGCGCCGGGGTCGGGCTTCGGCTCCGTAACGCACGATAAGACTGTGCGTAACGGAGTCGAGACCCGGCGGAAACAGCCCCGCCGGGTCTCGCCCCTTCGGGCCGGAATCCCTCACGCGGGGATCGCGCCGCGATCCTCGCTCTCCCCCTTATCTCCCCTTCCTTTACCCTC
>JBEVLE010000221.1:0-15409 GCA_040509335.1 Longimicrobiaceae bacterium
GTGCGTCAGGGAGTGGCCTGTCCGGGGCGTGAAAATCACCCCGCCGGCCGGCTCCAGCAGGGGAAAATCGCGTGGCGGCCAGGTACACAGGTGTTTTTCTTGACAGGAAATCTGCGCTCGTCTACCGTTCCACTCCGCGCATTACCCGCCTGCGGCCCGCGGTTCCCAGGAGCGCGAGGCGCCGCGGCCGCGGGGCCCGATTCCCCATCAAGAGGCAGGGATCTCCATGGACCGTCGGAGTGAGCCGACCACGGGCGCGCCGAGCGCCCCTGGCCAGTGCGTGCACCACCCCTTCGAGCGGCAGGCCGAGCGCACCCCGGACGCCGTCGCGGTCGTCGACGGCGCGGTGGAGCTCACCTACCGGGAGCTGGAGGAGCGCGCCAACCGGCTCGCCCACGCCCTGCTGCTGCGGGGAGCGGGCCCCGAGGTGCGGGTGGGGATCTGCGTGGACCGCTCGGCGGAGCTGGTCGTGGGCCTGCTGGGGATCCTCAAGGCCGGCGCCGCCTACGTCCCCCTGGACCCGGCCTACCCGCGGGAGCGGATCGCCGCGACGCTGCGCGACGCCCGCGCGCCGCTGCTGGTGGCGCGCGACCGCTTCCGCCCGCTCCTGGACGGATACGCCGGCGCGGCGGTCTGGCTGGACGCGGACCGGGACGAGATCGCGCGCGGGAGCGCGGCGCGCCCCGCGTGCCGCGCCGGTGCCGCCAACGCCGCCTACCTGATCTACACCTCCGGCTCCACGGGGAGGCCGAAGGGCGTGGTGATCGAGCACCGCAGCGCGGCGGCGCTGCTGGAGTGGTGCCGGGAGGCGTGGCCGGCGGCGGAGTGCCGCGGGGTGCTGGGCTCCACCTCGGTGTCGTTCGACATGTCGGTGTTCGAGGTCTTCCACACCCTGGGCGTGGGCGGCACGCTGGTCCTGGCGGAGAACGCCCTGGAGCTCGCCCGCCTCCCCGCGCGGGAGCGCGTGACGCTGCTCAACACCGTCCCCTCCGCCGCGGCGGAGCTGCTGCGCAGCGGGGGGATCCCCGCCTCGGTGCGGGTGGTGAACCTGGGCGGCGAGCCGCTCCCCAATGCGCTCGCCCAGGGGCTGTACGCGCTTGGCCACGTGGAGCGCGTGTGGAACCTGTACGGCCCCACCGAGGACACCACCTATTCCACCGCCCACCCGGTGGAGCGCGGGGCGCGGACGGAGCCCCCGGTGGGGCGCGCCGTCCCGGGGACGCGCATCCACCTCCTGGACACGGCATTGGACCCGGTCGCGCGGGGCGAGGCGGGCGAGGTGTACCTTGCCGGCGACGGGCTCACCCGCGGCTACCTGGACCGCCCCGACCTGACGGCGGAGCGGTTCCTCCCGGACGCCCTGGCGGCCGCGCCTGGCGCGCGCATGTACCGGGTGGGCGACCGGGGCCGCTTCCTCCCGGGCGGGGAGCTGGAGTACCTGGGCCGGGTGGATCACCAGGTCAAGATCCGCGGCTTCCGCGTGGAGCTGGGCGAGGTGGAGAGCGTGCTCCGGGCGTGTCCCGGGGTGGGCGAGGCCGTCGTGGTGGCGCGGGAGGACGGGAGCGGGGACCGGCGGCTGGTGGCGTACGTGGTGGGCGGGGAAGGGGCGCCTCCGCCCGACGCGGCGGCGCTGCGCGAGCGGCTGGAGGAGCGCCTCCCCGGGTTCATGGTGCCGGCGGCCTGGGTGGTCCTGGACCGGCTCCCGCTCCTCCCCAACGGCAAGCTGGACCGGGGCGCCCTGCCGGAGCCCGACCTCGCCCCGGGCGCGGACTACGTCGCGCCGCGCACGCCCACGGAGGAGCGGGTGGCGGCGATCTGGGCGGAGGTGCTTGGCGTGGAGCGCGCCGGGGTGCACGACGGCTTCTTCGAGCTGGGCGGGCACTCGCTGCGGGCCTCGCAGGTGATCACGCGGGTGCGGGCCGCCTTCGGTGTGGAGCTGCCGATGACGGCGCTCTTCGACGCGCCCACCATCGCCGAGCTGGCGGAGCGGGTGGCCGCCGGCGCGGAGTCGCCCGGGCTCCCGCCGCTCGTGCCGGTGGCCCGCGACCGGCACCTGCCGCTGTCGCTTTCGCAGGAGGCGATCTGGTTCTTCCAGAAGCTCGCCCCGGGGATGCAGTCGTACAACTTCCAGGCGGCGATCCGCTTCCACGGCACCCTGGACGCGGACGCGCTGGAGCGCACCCTCACCGAGATCGTGCGCCGCCACGAGGTGTTCCGCACCACCTTCCCGGACGTGGACGGCCGCCCCGCGCAGGTGGTCCACCCGGCGGCGCCGGTGCCGCTCCCGTTCCTGGACCTCCGGGAGCTCGCCCCGGACGAGAGGGACGCGGAGGTCGCGCGGCAGATGCGCGAGGAGTTCGGCGAGCCCTTCGACCTCACGCGGCTCCCGCTGGTCCGCTGGCGGCTGCTGCGCCTGGCCGACGACGAGCACCTGCTCCTGCAGGTGGAGCACCACTTCGTGCACGACGGCTGGTCGTTCGGCGTGTTCCTGCGGGAGCTGGCGGCGGTCTACCCGGCGTTCGCGCGGGGGGAATCCTCGCCGCTGCCGGAGCTGCCCATCCAGTTCGCCGACTTCGCGGTGTGGCACCGGGAGGTGATGCGCGGGGCGAGGGCGCAGGCGGACCTCGCGTACTGGAAGGACAAGCTCACGGGGGCGGACCCCACGCTCGACCTCCCCACGGACCACCCGCGCCCCCCGGCGATGAGCTTCCGGGGGAACGCGCTGCGCACCCGCGTCCCGCCGCGGGTGGCGCTGGCGGCGCGCGCGCACACCCGCCGCAGCGGGGCGACGCTGTACATGACGCTGCTGGCGGGCTTCGAGGCGCTGCTCCAGCGCTACTCGGGGCAGGAGGACTTCTGCGTCGGCGGCGCCGTGGCGAACCGGAGCTGGAAGGAAACCGAGCCGCTCATCGGGATGATCGTCAACACCGTGGCGTTCCGGGCGCAGCTCGGCGGCGTCCGCAGCTTCCGCGAGCTGGTGGCCCAGGTGCGCGACACGACGCGGGAGGGGTACGCCCACAAGGACGTCCACTTCGGGCAGGTGGTGGAGGCGCTGCACCCGGAGCGGACGCTGAGCCGCCTTCCCGTCTACCAGGTGGCGTTCGGCTCCCACGACTCCCCGTACCCGGCCTTCGACCTCCCCGGCGTCACCCTGGAGGTGGAGGAGGCGCTGAGCAACGGCTCCGCCAAGTTCGAGCTGTCGGCGATCGTGATGCCCCGGGCGGAGATGCGCCCCGGGGCGCCGGACGACGAGATCGAGGCGGTGTGGGAGTACAGCACCGACCTGTTCGAGGCGGGCACCGTGGAGCGCATGATCCGCCACTACCACGCGCTCCTGGAGGCGGTGCTCGCGGACCCGGAGGCGGGCTTCCGCGAGGTGCCCCTGCTGGAGGACGCGGAGCGGCGGCAATTGCTGGAGTGGGGCAGGGGGGAGGAGGCGGAGGACGGGGCCGGGCTCGTGCACGAGCGGTTCGCCCGCCAGGCGCGGCTCACCCCGGACACGCCCGCCGTGGTCCACGGCGCCGCTTCGCTCACCTACGCCGAGCTGGCCGCCCGCGCCGGCGCGCTCGCCGCCGAGCTGCGAGGGCGCGGCGTGGGCCCGGAGACCCGCGTGGGCGTGTGCCTGGAGCGCGGCATCGACGCGCTGGTCGCGCTGCTCGGCGTGCTCGGGGCCGGCGGCGTGTACGTTCCCCTGGACCCCGCCTACCCGGCCGACCGCCTGGCCTTCATGCTCGCCGACTCCGGCGCGCGCCTGGTCGTTTCCGCCGCCCCCTTCGCCGCGCTCCTCCCCGCGTTCGGCGGCGAGGTCGTGCGGGTGGACGGGGATTTCTCGCGCTCCCCCACTGTCGCACAGTCGTACCCGCCGTCGCCCGACAACCTGGCGTACGTCATCTACACCTCGGGCTCCACGGGCGCGCCCAAGGGGGTCATGGTCCCCCACGGCGCCGCGGCGCGCATGCTCCCCGCGCTGGTGCGGGTCTTCGGCGCGCGGCCGGGGAGCCGCGTGGCGCAGACCGCCTCGCTCAGCTTCGACGCCTCCATCCTGGAGATCTTTTTGGCCCTCCTTTCCGGGTCGACGCTCCACGTCGCGGACCGCGACACCGTGCTTTCGGCGGAGGCGCTGGGCGCCCTTCTGCGCGAGCGGGAGATCGACGTGTGGATGAGCTCGCCGCCGCTGCTGGAGCTGCTGGGCGGGGAGGAGTTCCCGGCGCTGCGCTCGCTGGGCACCGGGGGCGAGCGCTGCCCCGGGGAGCTGGCGGCGCGGTGGTCGCGCGGGCGGCGGCTCGCCAACCTGTACGGGCCCACGGAAACCACGGTGTACGCCACCTGGCACCCGTGCCGCGAGGGGGCGGCGGAGGCGCCGCCGATCGGGCGGCCGGAGGCGGGGACGCGGGCGTACGTGCTGGACGCGGCGGGGCAGCCGGTGCCGGCGGGGATGCCGGGGGAGCTGTACGTGGGCGGCGCCGGGGTGTCCCGCGGCTACCAGGGGCGGCCGGCGCTGACGGCGGAGCGGTTCGTCCCGGACGCGCTCGCGGGAGAGCCGGGCGCGCGGATGTACCGCACCGGCGACCGGGTGCGCTGGCTCCCCGGCGGCGAGCTGGAGTTCCTGGGGCGGATGGACGAGCAGGTCAAGGTGCGGGGCTTCCGCATCGAGCCGGGGGAGATCGAGGCGGCGCTGCTGGCGCAGCCGGGGGTGCGCGCCGCCGCGGTGACCGTGCGCGAGGACGTGCCGGGGCGGCGGGTGCTGGCGGCGTACGCGGTGGCGGAGCCGGGGGTCACGGGGGCGCAGCTGCGGGAAGCGGCGCGCCGCCGGCTCCCGGAGTACATGGTGCCGGGCGCCGTGGTGCTGCTGGACGCGCTGCCGCTGACGCCCGCGGGCAAGACCGACCGGCGGGCGCTCCCCGCGCCCGCCGAGGCGGCGGAGGAGTTCCACGCCGCCCCGCGGACTCCGGTGGAGGAGGTGGTGGCGGGGATCTTCGAGGAGGTGCTGGGGCGGGAGCGCGTCGGCGCCCACGACGACTTCTTCGAGCTGGGCGGCCACTCCCTGATGGCCACGCGCGTGGTCGCGCGGATCCAGCCCGCCTTCGGGGTGGAGGTCCCGCTGCGCGCGCTCTTCGAGGCGCCCACCGTCGCCCGGCTGGCGGCGCGCATCGAGGCGGAGCGGGGCGGGGGCGAGGCGGACGCGCGGCCTCCGCTGGTGCCGGCTCCCCGGGACGGGCCGCTGCCGCTCTCCTTCGCGCAGCAGCGGCTCTGGTTCATCCACCAGATGGACCCGGACGAGGTGGGCTACAACATGGCGTTCCCCACGCGGCTCGTGGGCCGGCTGGACCCCGCCGTGCTGGAGCGGGCGCTGGGCGCGCTGGCGGAGCGGCACGAGCCGCTGCGGACCGTCTTCCTCCCCGCCGCCGGGGGCGCGGTGCAGGTGGTCCGCCCCGCGGGGGGCGTCCGCCTCCCCGTGGTGGACCTGGCCGGCCTGGCGCCGGAAGCCCGCCTCCCCGCGGCCCTGCGCCTGGGCGAGGAGGACGCCCGCAGCCCCTTCGACCTGGAGCGCGGGCCCGTGGTGCGCGCCGCGCTGCTGCGCCTCGCGGGCGAGGAGCACGTCCTGCTCCTGAACATGCACCACGTCGCCAGCGACGGCTGGAGCTGGGGCGTGCTCTTCCGCGACCTGTGGGCGCTGTACGCGGCCTTCGCGCGCGGCGCGCCGTCGCCGCTGGCGCCGCTCCCGGTGCAGTACGCCGACTTCGCCGTGTGGCAGCGCGGCTGGCTCGCGGGCGGCGTGCTCCGCCGGCAGCTCGACTGGTGGCGCAAGCGCCTGGCGGGTGCGCCGCCGGTGCTGGAGCTCCCCACCGACCGACCGCGCCCGGCGGTGGTCGGCAGCGGCGGGGCGTCGGTCCGCTTCCGCCTGGACGCGGACGTTTCGCGGGGGCTGCGCTCCCTCGCCCGGCGGGAGGGCGCCACGCTGTACATGGTGGCCCGCGCCGCCGCCGACGTGCTCCTGGCGCGCTGGTCGGGGCAGGAGGACCTGGTCGTCGGCTCGCCCATCGCCAACCGCACGCGCGTGGAGCTCGACGGGCTCATCGGCTTCTTCGTCAACACGCTGGCGCTGCGGACGGACGTGTCGGGCGACCCCACCTTCGCCGGGCTGGTGGGGCGCGTGCGGGAAACGGCGCTGGGGGCGTACGCCCACCAGGACCTCCCCTTCGAGCGCCTGGTGGAGGAGATCGCCCCGGAGCGCAGCCTGTCGCACGCGCCCCTCCTGCAGGTGATGTTCGTCCTGCAGAACGCGCGGGGCGTCGCCGCCCGCCCGCCCGAGGGACTGCGGGCGGAGCCGCTGGCGCTGGGGACCCGGGCGGCGCTCTTCGACCTGGAGCTGGAGCTGTGGGACGAGGGCGACGAGCTCCCCGGCCGCGCGCGCTTCCGCACCGACCTGTTCGACGCGGCCACCATCGAGCGCATGTGCGGGCATTTCCGCACCCTCCTGGCCGCGGTCTGCGCCGCGCCCGGGGAGCCGCTGTCGCGCCTGCCGATGCTGCCGGCGGAGGAGGCGCGGGCCGTCCTGGCGCACGGGAGCGGCCCGGCGCGGGACGCCGCGGGCGACGCCCCGGCGCACCACCTGTTCGCGGCGCGGGCGGCCCGCGCGCCCCACGCGCCTGCCGTCCGGTTCGGGGACGAGTCGCTGACCTACGCGGAGCTGGACGCGCTCGCCTCGCGCCTCGCGCGCCGCCTGCGCGGCCGCGGCGTCCGGGCCGGCACGACGGTCGCCGTGTGCCTGGAGCGCGGGCCCGGGGTGCCGGTCGCCCTGCTCGCGGTGTGGAAGGCGGGCGGCGTCTACCTCCCCCTGGATCCCACCTACCCCGCGGAGCGGCTGTCCTTTCTGCTCCGCGACTCGGGCGCGCAGCTGGTGGTCGCGGATTCCGCGGCGGCCATGTCGCTGCCGGAGTTCGCGGGCGAGATCGTCGCGCTCGACACCCCTCACCCCCCGGCCCCCTCTCCCACAAGGGGAGATGGGGAGAACGACACGTCGGAGATCGAGGGTCAGGAAGCCCTCCCCCAGAATTGGGGGAGGGTGGCGAGCCTAAGCGAGCCGGGTGGGGGCGATCCCGCGGACGCCAGCGTGGAGTCGGATGCAATTTCGCACTCGTCGTCCCCCGACGACGCGGCCTACCTCGTCTACACCTCCGGCTCCACCGGCACGCCAAAGGCGGTCGTCGTGGAGCACGCGCAGCTCACGCACACCCTCCGGGGGAGCCTGGAGGTGCTCGGCCTGGGCCCGGGCGACGTGATGGCCGCGCTCGCCTCCGTCGCCTTCGACATCTCGCTGCTGGAGCTGGCCGCGCCGCTGGTCGCCGGGGCCGCGGTCCGCATCTTTCCGCGCGAGCTGGCGCGCGACCCTGAGGTGCTGGTGGACGCCGCGGGCGACGTGAGCGTGCTGCACGCCGTTCCCGCACTGGCGCGCCAGGTGGTGGACGCGGTGCGGGGCGGCCGGCGGCTGCCGCGGCTGCGGCTCTTCCTGGTGGGCGGGGACGCCGTCGCGCCCGACCTGCTGGAGGACGCGCGCGCGGCCCTCCCGGGCGTGGATGCCGGGGCCCTGTACGGGCCCACCGAGGCGACGATCGTGTGCGCGGCGTACGCGGTCCCCGCGGAGGGCGAGGTCGCCGGCCACCCGCTGGGCGGGCCGCTCCCCGGGGTGCGCCTGGCGGTCCGCGGGCCGCGCGGGGAGCTCCTCCCCGTGGGCGTGCCGGGCGAGCTGTGGATCTCCGGCGGGGGCGTGGCGCGGGGCTACCTGGGACGCCCGGAGCTGACGGCGGAGAAGTTCGTCGGGGTGGACGGCGAGCGCGCCTACCGCTCGGGGGACCGGGCCCGCTGGCGCCCCGACGGGGTGCTGGAGTTCCTGGGCCGCATGGACGCGCAGGTCAAGGTGCGCGGCTTCCGCATCGAGCCGGGGGAAGTGGAGGCCGCGCTGCGGGAGCAGCCGGGCGTGCGGGAAGCGGTCGTGCTGGCGCGGGAGGACCAGGCGGGGGAGCGGCGGCTGGTGGCCTACGTGGTGCCGCGCTCCGCCGCGGAGCTCGCCGGGGACGCGGGGAGCGCCGCGGAGCAGGTGGCCGATTGGGAAGCGGTCTTCGACGAGACCTACGGCGAGGATCCCGCGGCGGACGACCCCACCCTGAACCTGACGGGGTGGAACAGCAGCTACACGGGCGAGCCCATCCCGCCGGAGGAGATGCGGGAGTGGGTGGACCTCACCGTGGGCCGCGTCCTCGCGCTCGGGCCCGGGCGGGTGCTGGAGATCGGGTGCGGGACCGGGCTGCTGCTCTTCCGGGTGGCGCCGCACGCGCGGGCGTACCACGCGACCGACTTTTCCGGCGTCGCCCTGGACCGGGTGCGGCGCCACCTGGCGGGGCTTCCGCAGGTGGCGCTCGCGCGGCGCGAGGCGGACGACCTGGCCGCGTACGCGGGAGCCGGCTACCACACGGTGGTCCTCAACTCCGTCGCGCAGTACTTCCCCGGCGTGGACTACCTGCTGCGGGTCGTGGAAGGCGCGGCCGCGGCGGCGGGTCCCGGCGGGCGCATCTTCCTGGGCGACCTGCGCAGCCTCCCGCTGCTGGGGGCGTTCCACGCCTCGGTGGAGCTCGCCCGGGCGCCGGACGGGCTGCCGGTGGAGCGGCTGCGCGAGCGGGTGCGCCGCGCCGTGGCGGAGGAGCAGGAGCTGGCGGTGGATCCCGCGCTCTTCGAGGCGCTCCGGGCGCGCATCCCCCGCCTGGGGCGGGTGGAGGTGCAGGTGAAGGCGGAGGGGCACGACAACGAGGTCGCGCGCTTCCGCTACGACGTGGTCCTCCACCTGGACGTGGACCCCGCCGGCGCCGGCGAGCCCGCCGTGCGAGCCTGGAGCGGCGAGGACGCCGCCGCGCTGCGCGCCCTCGCCGACGGCGCGCCGGCCGGGCTGCTGGTCCGCGGCGTCCCGGACGCGCGGGTGGGGGCGCACGTCCGCGCGCTGGAGTGGATCGCCGGCGCGGACGCCCCGCCCACCGCGGGCCGGGTGCGGGCCCACGCGGCCGCGGAGCCGGCCGGCGGGATCGCCCCGGAGGCGCTGTTCGCGCTGGCGGAAGGGGCGGGGCGCGCGGTGGAGGTGCGGCCGGGCGCCCCGGGGACGCTGGACGTGCTCGTCCACCCGGCGGGCGGGGCCTGCTCCTTCCCGGCGGAGGAGGCGGATGAGGAGCGGCCGTGGGGGGCGTACGCCAACGACCCGCAGTGGGGCCGGCGCATGCGCGCGCTGGTGCCCGCGCTGCGCGCCGCGGCGCGCGAGCGGCTGCCGGAGTACATGGTGCCCTCGGCGTTCGTGGTGCTGGACGCGCTTCCGCTCACCTCCAACGGCAAGCTGGACCGGGCCGCCCTCCCCGCGCCCGACACCGCCGGCGCGCGGGAGGGCGCGCACGCGGCGCCGCGCACCCCCACCGAGGCGCGGATGGCGGCGGCATGGGCGGAGGTGCTCGGGCTGGAGCGGGTGGGGGTCCACGACAACTTCTTCGACCTGGGCGGCCACTCGCTGCTGGCGACGCAGGTGGCGTCGCGGGTGCGGGAAGCGCTCGGGGCCGACCTGCCGCTGCGGGCGCTCTTCGAGGCGCCCACGGTGGCGGAGCTGTCGCTGCGCGTGGATTCGCTCCGCGCCGTGCCGGGACCGGCCGCCGGCATCCTCCCGCTGGTGCCCGTGCCGCGCGAGGGGGCCCTGCCTCTGTCGTTCGCGCAGCAGCGCCTGTGGTTCATCAGCCGCCTGGACCCGGAGAGCAGCGCCTACAACCTCCCCGTGGCGCTGCGGCTGCGCGGGCCGCTGGACGCGGGGGCGCTGGAGCGCGCCGTGCGGGAGATCGTGCGGCGGCACGAGACGCTGCGCACGGTCTTCCACGAGGCGGGCGGGGAGCCGGTGCAGGTGGTCCGCGAGGCGCCCGCAGGCGCGCCCGCGCTCCCGGCGCTCGACCTGTCCGGGCTGCCGGAGGGCGCGCGGGAAGCGGAGGCGCGGCGCCTGGCGCGGGCCGAGGCGCGCCGCCCCTTCGACCTCGCGCGGGGCCCGCTGCTCCGCGCCCGCCTGGTCCGGCTGGCCCCCGGGGAGCACGTCCTGGTGCTCGCCATGCACCACGTCGCCGGCGACGGGTGGAGCGTGGGGGTGCTCTTCCGCGAGCTGTCGGCGCTGTACCCGGCGTACCTGGAGGGCGGACCGTCGCCGCTCCCCGAGCTGCCGGTGCAGTACGCCGACTTCGCAGCGTGGCAGCGGGCGTGGCTCACGGGCGACGTGCTGGAGCGGCAGCTCGCCTGGTGGCGCGAGCGGCTGGCCGGGGCGCCGCCCGTGCTGGAGGTCCCCACGGACCGCCCGCGGCGTCCGCTCCCCGGCGAGCGCGGGGCGCGCGTCGCGCGGACGCTGCCGCGCGGGGCGGCGGAGCGGCTGCGGGCGCTCGCCCGGGGCGAGGGGGCGACGCTCTTCATGGTGCTGCTGACCGCGCTGGACGTGCTGCTGGCGCGCTGGTCCGGACAGGAGGACGTGGTGGTGGGCACTCCCATCGCCAACCGCACGCGGCGCGAGCTGGAGGAACTGGTCGGGTTCTTCGTCAACACGCTGGCGCTGCGGACCGACGTGTCGGGGAACCCCACGTTCGCGGAGCTGCTGGGCCGGGTCCGCGAGACCACGCTGGGGGCGTACCAGCACCAGGACGTGCCGTTCGAGAAGCTGGTGGAGGAGCTGGGCGTGGAGCGGAGCCTCAGCCACACGCCGCTCTTCCAGGTGATGTTCACGCTCGACGACGGCGCAGCGGCGCCCCGGCCCTTCGGGGGGGTGGAGGCCGGGCACTTCGAGGTCGGCGCCGAGTCGGTCAAGTTCGACCTGGGCGTCGCCGTCGCCGACCGTGCCGACGGGCTCCACGTGACGATTGCCTTCCGCGAGGAATTGTGGGACGCCGCCACCGCGGAGCGGGTGCTGGACGCGTACCTCCTCCTGCTGGAGGGCGTCGCGGCCGACGCCGCCCCTCGCGTGCTCGACCTCCCGCTCGTCCCGGAGGCGGAGCTGCGGCGCGTCCTGCGCGATTGGAGCACGGGCGTCGGCGCCCCCGCGCCCGCCCGCCTGCTGCACGAGCTCGTAGGCGAGCAGGCCGCGCGCACGCCCGACGCCCCGGCCGTGGTCCACGGCGGCGCGGCGCTCACCTACGCCGGGCTCGACGCGCGCGCCGGAGCGCTCGCCGGGGAGCTGCGCGCCCGCGGCGTCGGGCCCGAGGTGCCGGTGGGCGTGTGCCTGGAGCGCGGCGTGGACGCGATCGTCGCGCTGCTGGCCGTGCTCCGGGCCGGCGGCGCCTACCTCCCCCTGGACCCCGACTACCCCGCCGACCGGCTGGCCTTCATGCTGGCCGACTCCGGCGCGCCCCTGGTCCTCACCGCCGCCGCCCTCGCCGGGCGCCTCCCGGACTTCGCCGGCGAGGTCGTGCGGGTGGACGGGGCCGTTCCGCACTCCCGCGCTTCCGCGCTTCCGCACTCGCCGCCGCCGTCCCCCGACAGCCTGGCGTACGTCGTCTACACCTCCGGCTCCACGGGAAGGCCAAAGGGAGTCATGGTCACCCACGGCTCCGCCGCCGGCCTGCTCGCGGGGGCCGTGGAAGCCTTCGGAGCGCGGCCGGGCGACCGCGTGGCGCACACCACCTCGCTCAGCTTCGACGCCTCCATCCTGGAGATCTTCCTGGCGCTCCTTTCCGGGGCGGCCCTCCACGTCGCGGACCGCGACACGGTGCTTTCCGCCGACGCGCTGGGCGCGCTGCTCCGCGAGCACCGGATCGACCTGTGGGTGAGCACCCCGCCGGTGCTGGAGATGCTCGGGGACGCCGAATTTCCCGACCTGCGCGCCGTCAGCACGGGCGCGGACCGGTGCTCCGCCGCCCTGGCGGCGCGGTGGTCGCGCGGGCGGCGGCTGCTGAACCTGTACGGCCCCACGGAAACGACCATCTACACCACCTGGCACCCGTGCCGGGAGGGCGCGGCGGTGGCGCCGCCGATCGGGCGGCCGGTGGCGGGGTCACGCACGTACGTGCTGGACGCGCGGGGCGAGCCGGTCCCGGCCGGCTTCCCGGGGGAGCTGTGCGTGGGCGGGCCGGGGGTGGCGCGGGGCTACCTGGGGCGGCCGGCACTGACGGCCGAGCGCTTCGTCCCCGACGCGCCTTCCGGCGGGGCGGGGACGCGGCTGTACCGCACCGGGGACCGGGTCCGCTGGACGGCCGCGGGGGAGCTGGAGTTCCTGGGGCGGCTGGACCAGCAGGTCAAGGTGCGGGGGTTCCGCATCGAGCCGGGCGAGGTGGAGGCGGCGCTGCTGGAGCACCCCGCCGTGCGCGAAGCCGTGGCCGTGGTGCGCGACGGGCCCGCCGGCCTCCCGGGCGACCACCGCCTGGTGGCCTACCTGGTCCCGGCGGAGGGTGGGCCCCCCTCCGCCGCGGCGCTGCGGGAGCACCTGAGGGCGCGCCTGCCGGAGTACATGGTCCCGTCGTCCATCGTCGCCCTCGACGCGATCCCGCTCACCCCTTCGGGAAAGCTGGACCGGCGGGCGCTCCCCGCCCCCGGCGGCGACGGCGCGCGGGACGGGGAGTACGAGGCCCCGCGCAGCGCGCTGGAGCAGGCGCTGGTGGGGATCTGGCAGGACGTGCTCCGGGTGGAGCGCGTGGGCATACACGACAGCTTCTTCGACCTGGGCGGGCACTCGCTGCTCGCCACCCAGGTGGTCGCGCGGATCCGGGTCCTCCGGGTGGAGGTTCCCGTGCGCCAGATCTTCCAGACGCCGACGGTGGCCGGGCTCGCCGAGGCCGTCACCCGCGCGGAGACCACACCCGGAGCGACCGAGATGATCGCGAGTGTCATGCTGAGGCTGAAGACCATGTCGAGCGAGGAGCGCGCCGCGGCGCTCCGGGAGATGCACGCCGGAGTCCGCGCATGAGCGGGGGAGGCGCCGCGGGCCTGTCCGCGGAAGACCTGGAGCTGATGGCCTTCCTGCTGGGGAAGGCGGGGATCGAACCGTCCGGCCCGGAGGCGATCCGCCCCCGCGCCCCGGGGACGCGCGTCCCGCTCACCTTCTCGCAGAAGCGGATCTGGTTCCTGGAGCAGCTGGAGCCGGGATCGCACGTCTACAACGAGCTGGCGGGGATGCGGCTCGTGGGCGAGCTGGACGCCGCGGCGATGGAAGCCGCCGTGCGCGGCGTGGTGGAGCGGCACGAGTCGCTGCGCACCGTGTTCGTGGAGGAGGGGGGCGAGCCGGAGCAGGTGGTGCGGGGCGACCCCGGCGTGCGGCTGGAATTCCGCGACCTGTCGCACCTCCCGGAGGAGGAGCGTCCGGCCGAGGTGCGCCGCGTCGCCGACGAGGTCACCTACCTGGCCTTCGACCTGGCGCGCGGCCCGCTGCTGCGCCCCACCCTGCTCCACCTGGGAGCGCGCGACCACGTGCTCCTCCTGTCCCTGCACCACGCCGTCTTCGACGGGTGGTCGTGGGGCGTCTTCTGGCGCGAGGTCGTCGCGCTGTACAACGCCGCGCGCGAGGGGCGGCCGTCCCCGCTGCCGCCGGTGGCGCTCCAGTACGGCGACTTCGCGGTGTGGCAGCAGGAGCACCTGGCCGGGGGCGCCCTGGAGCGGCAGACGGAGTACTGGAAGGAGCGCCTGCGCGGCGCACCCACGCTGATCGGCCTCCCCACCGACCGGCCCCGCCCCGCGGAGCAGACCTACCACGGCGCCTCCTCCGAGTTCGTGGTCCCGGAGGAGCTCGCCGCCCGCGTGGCCGCGCTCGCGCAGGAGGAGGGCGCCACGCTGTTCATGGCGCTCGTCGCCGTGCTCGCCGCGCTCCTGGGCCGCTACGCCGGGGAGGACGACGTGGTGATCGGGTCGCCCATCGCCAACCGCACCCGGCCGGAGCTGGAGGGCGTCGTCGGCCTGTTCGCGAACACCCTGGCGGTGCGCACGGACCTGTCGGGAGACCCGACGCTCCGCGAGCTGCTGGGACGGGTGCGCGACGCGGTGTTCGACGACTTCGCCAACCAGGACCTCCCCTTCGAGAAGATCGTGGAGGAGCTGCGGACCGAGCGCAGCCTGAGCTACAACCCCGTCTACCAGGTCCTCTTTTCCCTGCAGAACGTGCCGCGCTCGGACGGCGGGCTCGCCGGGCTGGAGCTCCACTCGCTGGAGGCGTCGCACCGCAGGTCCAAGCTGGACCTGGCGCTGACGCTGGTGGCGAGGGAGCGCGGCATGCGCGGCGTGTGGGAATTCAGCACCGAGCTGTTCGACCGGGACACCATCGTCCGCCTCACCGACCACTTCCTGGTCCTCCTCGCCGCCGCGGTGGCGGAGCCGGACCGGCGCCTCGCCGACCTCCCGCTGGTCCGCCCGGAGGAGCGCACCCGCCTGCTCCGCACCTGGAGCGCGGGGATCCCCGCGGGGGACGATGCGCGCCCGGTCCACCGCCTCGTCCTGGAGCAGGCGGAGCGGACGCCGGACGCCGTGGCCGTCGCCCTGGCGGGCGCAACGCTCACCTACGGCGAGCTGGCGCGCCGCGGCCGCGCCCTGGGACGCTTTCTCCGGGGGCGCGGCGTGGGCCCGGAGACGCGGGTGGGCGTGTACCTGGACCGCTCGCCGGAATTGCTGGTGGCGCTCCTGGGGACGCTGGAGGCGGGGGCGGCGTACGTCCCGCTCGACCCGCAGTCCCCGCGCGACCGGCTGGCGCAGCTGGCGGCGGACGCGGGGATCGCCGTGCTCCTCACCCGGGAGCGATTGTTCGCGGAGCTGCCGGGGAGCGCCGCGGCCGAGGTGGTCTTCCTGGACGCGGACCGCGAGCGGATCGAGGCGGAGCCGGATACCGCGCCGGAAACCGAGGTCTTCCCGGAGGGCGCCGCGTACGTCATCTACACCTCCGGCTCCACCGGCAAGCCCAAGGGGGTCGTGGTCCCGCACGGCGCCCTCGCCGGGTTCACGGCGGCGGCGCGCGGGGCGTACGGGATCGGGCCGTCGGACCGGGTTCTCCAGTTCGCCTCGGTGGCGTTCGACGCCAGCGCGGAGGAGATCTGGCCGACGCTGGCCTCCGGCGCGCGCCTGGTGCTGCGCACCGAGGAGATGCTGGGCTCGGCGCGGCTGTTCCTGGACGCCTGCCGGGAGTGGGGGATCACCGTGCTGGACCTGCCGACGGCGTACTGGCACGAGCTGGTGGCCGAGCTGTGCGAGGAGGACGGGGCCGAGCTGCCGGCGGCGCTGCGGCTGGTCATCATCGGCGGGGAGCGTGCGCTTCCGGAGCGGCTGCGCGCGTGGCGGGAGCGGTTCGGGGCGCGGGTGCGGCTGGTGAACACGTACGGCCCCACGGAGGCGACGGTGGTCGCCACGCTGTGCGACCTCCAGGACGCCGAGGACGACCCGT
>JBEVLE010000222.1:0-11265 GCA_040509335.1 Longimicrobiaceae bacterium
GATTGGCCGTCACCGAGTTCCTCGGCAACCCCGCGTCGGTGGGTATTGATGTGGAGAGCCACGGCCGCGATGAGGAGCTGGCCGACGGGGTGGATCTGTCGCGCACGGTGGGCTGGTTCACCACCAAGTACCCGGTGGCGCTTGCGGTGGGTGGGCTGCGCTGGGAACAAGTGATGGCCGGCGACGCCGCGTTGGGCGCGGTGATCAAGAACGCCAAAGAACAACTGCGCGCCCTGCCCGATCCCCTGACCTACGGACTACTGCGCTACCTCAACACCGACATCGACCTGGCCGGGCCCGACCCGACGATCGGATTCAACTACCTCGGACGCCTCGGCGGCGGCGCAGCTACCGCCGACATCTCCGGCGACCTGTGGCGGATCAGCCAGGACGGCCTGGCGGTCGCCGACGCCGCCGCCGCGGTGCCCATGCCGCTGGCCCACACCGCCGAACTCAACGCCGGCACCGTCGACACCGACACCGGCCCACACCTGCACGCCACCTGGACCTGGTCGCCCTCCGCACTGGATCAGGCGCAGATCAGCCGGCTCAGCCAGTTGTGGTTCGACGCCCTGACCGGCATCTGCGCCCACGTGCGAGGCGGTGGGGGCGGCCTGACCCCTTCCGACATCACTCCTGCTCGGTTGAGCCAACACCAAATCGACGAACTGCAGCAGCTATACGGCATCGCCGACATCTTGCCGCTGACCCCACTCCAACAGGGACTGCTCTTCCACGCCAGCACCGCTCAGGATCTCGGTGACCTGTATGCGATGCAGCTCGACATGACTGTCACCGGCCCACTCGACCCCGATCGTCTGCACGACGCCGTGCACACCGTCATCAACCGCCACCCCAACCTTGCGGCCCGGTTCTGCAGACAATTCGACCAGCCGGTGCAGATCATCCCGGCCGACCCCATGGCGGCATGGCGGTACGACGAACTGGACTGCGAGGCGCAGATCCAACAGGTGTGCGCCGCCGAAAGCGCCGCGGTCTGCAACCTCACCGACCCGCCGGTCTTCCGAGCGGCGTTGATCCGCACCGCACCAGACCGGCACCGGGTTGTGTTGACTTTTCACCACATCGTGATGGATGGCTGGTCGCTACCGATCCTGGTGCAGGAGATCTTCGCCAGCTACTGCGGGGAGCGGCTGCCCGCGGCGACTCCTTACCGTCGGTTCGTCACCTGGCTTGCCGACCGAGACCTCGATGCCGCCCAGGTGGCCTGGCGCGAGGTGCTGGCCGGTTTCGACACTCCCACACTGGTCGGCCCGCCACCCCGGCTGAAGCCTGGGCCTAGAAGCACTACCGCGTTTCGGGTGTCCGAGCAGACCACGCGGGCCTTGAACGAGCTGGCGCGGTCTTGTCACACCACCGTCAACACCGTGCTGCAGGGTGTCTGGGCGCAGGTGTTGATGTGGATGACCGGCCGGCATGACGTCGTATTCGGCACCGCGGTCTCAGGACGGCCGGCCGAGGTGGCCGGCGCCGAATCCATGGTGGGCCTGTTGATCAACACCGTGCCGGTGCGGGCGCACATCACACAGGCGACCACCGCCGCCGACCTGCTCGACCAGCTGCAGCGCGCCCACAACCACACCCTCGACCATCAGCACCTGGCGCTCAACGAGATTCACCGCGCGACCGGTCACGACCAACTGTTCGACACCCTGTTCGTCTACGAGAACTACCCGGTCGACACCACCGCACTACTGAGCGCCAACGGATTGACCATCACCGAGTTCACCGGCCGCGAAGCCAACCACTATCCACTGACCATGCAAGCCACACCCGGCACTGAACTCGGCTTCCGCATCGAGTACGACACCGACGTATTCGACACCGAAAGCATCGACACGCTGATCAAGCGGTTGCAGCGTGTGTTGCTGGCGATGAACGCTGATCCGCAGGCCCGATTGTCGACGATCGATGTGCTCGACGCCGGTGAGCACACCCGCCTCGATGAGATGGGCAACCGGGCGGTGCTGACCGCGCCCGCACCGGCGCCGGTGTCGATACCCGTGCTGTTCGCCGACCACGTGGCCCGCTCCCCGCAGACGGTGGCCATCAGTTGCGCGGGCCGGTCACTGACCTATCGGGAGCTCGACGAGGCGTCGAATCAATTGGCGCACTTGATGTCTGGCTACGGCGCCGGCCCCGGTGGGTGTGTGGCGCTGCTGTTGGAACGCTCGGCCGAGGCTGTCATCGCAATGCTGGCGGTGCTCAAGACTGGGGCGGCGTACCTGGCGATCGACTCGGCGCTGCCAGACGAACGGATCGGATTCATGGTTACTGACGCCGCCCCGATGGCCGCTATCACCACCGCGGGCCTGCGGTCACGGCTGGCCGGGTGTCACCTGGCCGTGATCGATATCGACGACCCCCGTATGGCCGCTCAACCCTGCACCGCGCTTCTGGCGCCTGCAGCGGACGATATCGCATACCTCATCTACACCTCGGGCACCACCGGTGTACCCAAAGGCGTTGCTATCACCCACCACAACGTGATCCATTTGGTGGAGTCATCTTCGGCCCACCTGCCCGCAGCCCAGGTGTGGACGCAGTGTCACTCCTATGCGTTCGACTTCTCAGTCTGGGAGATCTGGGCTGCCCTGCTCGGAGGGGGGCGCCTAGTCGTGGTGCCCGAACAGGTGGCGAGCTCACCGGAAGACTTCCACGCCCTGCTCGTCACCGAACACGTCACTGTGCTCACCCAAACTCCCTCCGCGGCCGCGGCGCTCTCCCCGCAAGGCTTGGAGTCGGTGGCGCTGCTGCTCGGCGGCGAGGCCTGCCCGGCCGAGCTGGTGGACCGGTGGGCACCCGGGCGGGTGGTGATCAACGCCTACGGCCCCACCGAAACCACCGTCTACGCCACGATGAGCGCCCCATTGACCGCGGGTTCGGGGGCGGTGCCGATCGGTGCGACGGTGTCGACCGCGGCATTGTTCGTCCTCGACGAGTGGCTGCGCCCCGTACCGCCCGGGGTAGTCGGTGAGCTGTATGTCGCCGGCCGCGGAGTCGGCGTCGGCTATACCCGCCGGGCGGGGCTGACCGCGGCAAGATTCGTGGCCTGCCCGTTCGGGGGCCAGGGGGTGCGGATGTACCGCACCGGCGACCTGGTCCGCTGGCGTCCCGACGGGCAACTCGACTACCTCGGCCGCGCCGACGACCAAGTCAAAATCCGCGGCTACCGCATCGAGCTCGGCGAAATCCAAACCGCCCTGACCGAACTCGACGGCGTCGAGCAGGCGGCCGTGATCGCCCGCGAAGACCGCCCCGGCGACAAACGCCTCGTCGGCTACATCACCGAAACAGTCACCGGGGCAGTCGATCCTGCTGCCGCACGTGCGGCGTTGGTCGAGCGGCTGCCCGGCTACATGGTGCCCGCGGCGGTCGTGGTGTTGCCGGCGCTGCCGCTGACGGTCAACGGCAAACTCGACACCCGAGCCCTACCGGCACCCGAATACACCGATGTCGATCATTACCGCGCCCCCACCGATCCCACCGAGGACATCCTCGCCGGCATCTACGCTCAAGTCCTCGGACACGCTCGCGTCGGCATTGACGACTCCTTCTTCGACCTCGGCGGAGATTCACTGTCGGCCATGCGCCTGATCGCCGCGATCAACACCGGCCTGGACGCCGACCTGCCGGTACGCGCCTTATTCGACGCGCCCACGATTGCCCAGTTGGCACCCCGACTCGGCGGAGACGCGGGTGGACGTGAGCCATTGGTGGCCGGCCAGCGGCCCGCGGTGATTCCGCTGTCGTTCACCCAGAACCGGCTGTGGTTCCTCGACCAGTTGCAAGGACCCTCAGCGGTTTACAACATGACGGTGGCATTGAGGCTGCGCGGCACGCTTGATGCCGAAGCACTGGGCGCAGCGCTGGCCGATGTGGTGGCCCGGCACGAAAGCCTGCGCACACTGTTTCCCGCGCCCGATGGATTACCACAGCAGCTCATCGTTTCTGCCGAGCGGTCGGACTTTGGTTGGGATGTCGTCGATGCCACCGAATGGCCGCCAACCCGACTGGATGAGGCCATCGAGGAAACGGCACGCCATACGTTTGATCTAGGAACCGAGATCCCGTTGCGGGCGAAACTTTTCCGCGTTGCCGACGAGGAACACGTGCTGGTGGGCGTGGTGCACCACATCGCTTTTGATGGGTGGTCACTGGCTCCGATGGTCAGGGATATCGGCGAGGCGTATCAGGCACGGCAGCAGGGGCTTGCTCCTGGTTGGCCGCCACTGCCGGTGCAGTACGTGGATTACACGTTGTGGCAGCGGGCGCAGTTCGGTGATCTCGACGACACCCACAGCCGTATCGCCGCGCAGCTGAAGTATTGGGAAGCTGCCCTGGCCGGCATGTCCGAACGCCTGGAGTTGCCGACAGATCGACCCTATCCCGCGGTGGCTGATCAGCGCGGCGCCAATGTGACGGTGGACTGGCCGGCCGAGTTGCAGCAGCGGATACGCGAGGTGGCCGGCGAAAACAACGCGACAAGTTTCATCGTGGTTCAGGCCGCCTTGGCGGTGCTGCTGTCGCGGCTCAGCGCGAGTTCTGATGTGGCTGTGTGCTTCCCGATCGCCGGGCGTGGTGATCCCGCGCTCGATGAGCTGGTGGGATTCTTCGTCAACACCCTGGTGCTGCGGGTCGACCTCGGTGGAGACCCGAGCTTCCGCGAGGTGCTGGGGCGGGTGCGTGAGGCGACGCTGGCCGCGTACGAGCACCAGGAGGTGCCCTTCGAGAAGCTGGTGGCCGAGCTGCGGCCGGAGCGCAGCCTGGGCCACTCGCCGCTGTTCCAGGTGATGTTCTCCTTCGACGACGCCACGGGCGCGGACAGCGTCCTCCCGGGGCTGGCGACCGAGTCCGTCGCCGCCAGGGTGGAAACCGCCAAGTTCGACCTGAGCCTGGGGCTCGCGGAAGGCCCCGGCGGCGGGTGGGGGACGCTGTCGTACAGCACCGACCTGTTCGACCGCGCCACCGCGGAGCGGATGGCGAGGCACCTGGGGCGGGTGCTGGAACAGGTCGCGGCCGAACCGGACGTGCGCCTGTCGGAGCTGGACCTGCTGGACGAGGCGGAGCGCCGCCGGGTGGTGGAGGAGTGGAACGCCACCCGTGCGCCGCACCCGGCCGGCCTGTGCATCCACCAGCTCGTGGAAGCGCAGGTGGAGCGGACGCCGGACGCGGCGGCGGTGGTCTTCGGGGGGGAGACGCTGACGTACCGGGAGCTGAACGAGCGGGCAAACCGGCTGGCGCGGCACCTCCGGTGCCTGGGCGTCGGGCCCGAGTCACGGGTGGCGGTGTGCCTGGAGCGTTGCCCGGAGATGGTGGTCTCGGTGCTGGCGACGCTCAAGGCCGGCGGCGCGTACGTGCCGCTGGACCCGGCCTATCCCGCCGAGCGCCTGGCCTTCATGCTGGCCGACTCCGCGGCGGCGGTGCTGCTGACGGAGGAGGGACTGCGCGGAAGGCTCCCGGTGCCGGCGGGGACGCGCGTGGTGTGTCCGGCCCTCGCGGAGCCGGAGAGCGGGGAAGACCCGGAGGGCGGAGCCAATCCCGGCTCGCTGGCGTACGTGATCTACACCTCCGGCTCGACGGGGACGCCCAAGGGCGTCGCCGTCGAGCACCGCGCGCTCGTCAACTACATCGCCCACGCGGCCGCCGTGTTCGCGACCCGGCCGGGCGACCGCGTCCTCCAGTTCGCCTCCATCAGCTTCGACATCGCGGCGGAGGAGATCTTCACCACCCTCGTTTCCGGCGCAACGCTGGTGCTGCGCACCGAGGAGATGCTCGAGACCCCCGGGACGTTCTGGGAGGCCTGCGACCGGTGGGGCGTCAGCGTCTTGGACCTCCCCACGGCCGTGTGGCACCACGTGTCGCCCCACCTGGAGGACCGTCCCGGGGCGCTCCCGCAGTCGCTGCGGCTGATGGTGATCGGCGGGGAGGCCGCGCTCCCCGAGCGGGTGCGCGCGTGGCGGGCCGCCACGGGAGGACGGGTGCGCCTGCTGAACGGCTACGGGCCCACCGAGACCACCATCGTCGCGACGCTCTGGAAAGCGCCGGAGAGCGGCGGCGTCTCGCGGGTGCCCATCGGGAGGCCGGTCCCAAACACCCGCTGCTACGTGCTGGACGCGGCGCTGCGGCCGGCGGCGGTCGGCGTCCCGGGCGAGCTGTACGTGGGCGGGGCGCAGCTGGCGCGCGGCTACCTGGACCGCCCCGCCGCGACCGCCGAGCGCTTCGTCCCCGACCCGTTCGCGGCCGAGCCCGGCGCGCGCCTGTACCGCACGGGCGACCGGGCGCGCTGGCGCGCGGACGGTGAGCTGGAGTACCTGGGACGCCTGGACGCGCAGGTCAAGGTGCGCGGCTTCCGCGTCGAGCCGGGCGAGGTCGAGGGTGCGCTGCGGCGGAGCGAGGGTGTCGCCGAGTGCGTGGTCGTCGCCCGCGAGGACGTGCCCGGGGAAAGGCGGCTGGTGGCGTACGTGGTGGGCGGCGTGGAGGCGGGGGTCCTGCGCGAGCACCTGCTCCGGGAGCTCCCGGAGTACATGGTGCCGGCGGCTTTCGTCCCCCTGGAGCGGCTTCCGCTGACGCCCAACGGCAAGCTGGACCGCAGGGCGCTTCCCGCGCCGGAGGGGGATGCGTACGCGCGGCGGCGCTACGAGGCCCCGCTGGGAGAGGTGGAGACGGCGCTGGCCGGGATCTGGGCGGAAGTGCTGGGGATGGAACGGGTGGGGCGGTGGGACCACTTCTTCGAGCTGGGCGGGCACTCGCTGCTGGCGATCAGGCTGATCGAGCGGATGCGGCGGGCGGGGCTGTACATGGACGTGCGCGCCCTGTTCACCACGCCGGTGCTGGCCGACCTGGCGCTGGCCGTGGGCCGGGCGTCCCTGGACGTGGAGGTCCCCGCCAACGGGATCCCGGAGGGGGCCAAGTCCCTCACGCCGGAGATGCTGCCGCTGGTGGAGCTGAGCCAGGCGGAGATCGACGGGATCGTGGCCGGGGTGCCGGGCGGAGCCGCGAACGTGCAGGACGTCTATCCGCTGGCCCCGCTGCAGGAGGGGATCCTCTTCCACCATCAGCTGGCGCGGGAGGGGGACCCGTACCTGCTTCCGATGGTGACCGAGTTCGACACCCGCGCGCGCCTGGAGCGGTACCTGGCGGCGCTGCAGGCGGTGATCGACCGCCACGACGTCATGCGCACGGCCATGGCCTGGGAGGGGCTGCGCGAGCCGGTGCAGGTCGTCTGGCGGCGCGCGCCGCTGCCGGTGGAGGAGGTGGAGCTGGACGCGGGGGCCGGGGCGGCCGAGCGGCTGTGGCGGCGCTTCGATCCCCGGCGGTACCGCATGGACCTGACCCGGGCGCCGCTGCTGCGGGCGTGCATCGCCGAGGACCGCGCGCGGGGCCGGTGGCTGCTGCTGACGCTCACGCACCACCTGACGGGCGACCACGAGTCGCTGGAGGTGCTGCGGGAGGAGATCTCGGCGCACCTGCGGGGCCGCGAGTCGGAGCTGCCGGCGCCGCTGCCCTTCCGCGGCTACGTGGCGCAGGCGCGGCTGGGGGTGAGCCGTGCGGAGCACGAGCGGTTCTTCCGCGGGATGCTGGGCGACGTGGACGAGCCGACGGCGCCGTACGGGATGCTGGACGTGTGGGGGGAGGGACGCGGGATCGGGGAGGCGCGGCTCCGGGTGGCGGGCGACGTCGGCGCGCGGCTGCGCCGCCGGGCGCGGGCGCTGGGGGTGAGCGCGGCGAGCCTGTGCCACCTGGCGTGGGCGCTGGTGCTGGCGCGGCTGAGCGCCCGAGCGGACGTGGTCTTCGGCACGCTGCTCTTCGGCCGGATGCAGGGAGGGGAGGGCACGGACCGGGTGATGGGCCTCTTCATCAACACGCTGCCGGTGCGGATCGGGGTGGGCGAGGAGGGAGCCGAGGCGGCGGTGCGGCGCACGCACGCGCTGCTGGCGGACCTGCTGCGGCACGAGCACGCCTCCCTGGCGCTGGCGCAGCGCTGCAGCGGCGTGGAGGCACCCGCGCCGCTGTTCACCTCGCTGCTGAACTATCGCTACAGCGGCAGGTCGGGGGGCGCGCGCGAGGCGGGGCCGCCGACGGAGGGCATGCGGGACGTTCGCGGACAGGAGCGGACCAACTACCCCGTGGCGCTCTCGGTGGACGACCTGGGGAAGGAGTTCTCGCTGGCGGCGCAGGTGGCGGCCCCGGCGGATGCGGAGCGGGTGTGCCGGATGATGCACACGGCGCTGGAGCGGCTGGTCGAGGCGCTGGAGACCTTGCCCGGGCGGCCGGTCGGGAGCATCGACGTGCTGCCGGACGCGGAGCGCCGCACGGTGGTGGAGGAGTGGAACCGCACCGACGCGGAGTACCCCGCGCACCTCCCCATCCACCGGCTCATCGAGGAACAGGCGCGCCGCACGCCGGACGCGGCCGCGGTCGGCTCCGCCGGCGCGGCGCTCACCTACGCCGAGCTGGAGAGCCGCTCCAACCGCCTGGCGAACCACCTGCGGCGCCGCGGGGTCCGCCCGGAGACCCGCGTCGGCGTCTGCCTGGAGCGCGGCACGGAGCTGGTCGTCGCCATCCTGGCCGTGCTCAAGGCGGGCGGCGCCTACGTGCCGCTGGACCCCGCCTACCCCGCCGCGCGGCTGGCCTTCATGCTCGCCGACTCGGGCGCCCCGCTCCTGCTCACCCGCCTCCCCCTGCCGGAGGGGCTCCCGCCCCACGCCGCCGCGGTCGTCTGCCTGGACGCCGAGCGCGAGCGCATCGAGGCCGAGAGCGACCGGGCGCCCGCCGCCGGCGTGCTGCCCGACAACCTGGCGTACGTCATCTACACCTCCGGCTCCACCGGCACCCCCAAGGGAGTGCTGGTGCCGCACCGGGGGCTCGCCAACGTGGCCCGGGGGCACGCGCGCGACCTCGGCGTGGGCGCGGGGGACCGGGTGCTCCAGTTCGCCTCGCCCAGCTTCGACGCTTCGGTGGCCGAGATGGTGATGGCGCTGGCTTCCGGCGCCACGCTGGTGCTGGGGACGCGCGAGACGCTGGCCCCGGGCCCCGACCTCGTCCGCCTCCTCCACGACGAGGAGGTCAGCGTGGCCACCCTGCCGCCCTCCGCGCTCGCCGTGCTGCCGGCGGCGGAGCTGCCCGCGCTGCGCACGCTGATGACCGCGGGCGAGCCGTGCCCGGCCGAGCTGGTGGAGCGCTGGGCCCCGGGGCGCCGCTTCTTCAACCTGTACGGGCCCACCGAGGCCACCATCTGGTGCGCCACCGCGGCGTGCGCTCCGGGCGGCGGCCGGCCCCCCATCGGGCGGCCGGTGGCCAACACCCGCGCGTACGTGCTGGACGCGCGCGGAGAGCCGGCGCCCGTCGGCGTCCCGGGCGAGCTGTACGTGGGCGGCGCCGGCGTGTCGCGCGGCTACGCCGGAAGGCCGGAGCTGACGGCGGAGCGCTTCGTCCCGGACCCGTTCGGCGCGGCGGGCGGACGGCTGTACCGCACGGGCGACCGGGTGCGGTGGTTGGCCCGGGGCGAGCTGGAGTTCCTGGGGCGGACCGACGCGCAGGTCAAGGTGCGCGGCTTCCGCATCGAGCCGGGCGAGGTCGAAGGAGCGCTGCGGCGGAGCGGGGGCGTCGCCGACTGCGTGGTCGTGGCCCGCGAGGACGTGCCCGGGGACAAGCGGCTGGTGGCGTACGTGGTCGGGGAGGCGGACGCGGACACGCTGCGCGAGCACCTGCGGCTGTCGCTGCCGGAGCACATGGTGCCGGCGGCTTTCGTGGCGCTGGAGCGGCTTCCGCTGACCCCCAACGGCAAGCTGGACCGCGAGGCGCTGCCGGCGCCGGACTTCGCCCCGGCGGGCGAGCGCTACGTGGCGCCGCGCACGCCCGTGGAGGAGGTGCTGGCGGAGATCTGGGCGGAGGTGCTGGGCCTGGAGCGGGTGGGGGTGACGGACGGCTTCTTCGAGCTGGGCGGGCACTCGCTGCTGGCCACGCGCGTGGTGTCGCGGGTGCGACGGGTGTTCGCGGTGGAGCTGCCGCTGCGGGCGCTCTTCGAGGGGCCCACGGTGGCGGAGCTGGCCGGCCGGGTGGAGGCGCTGCGCCGCGCGGAGCTGCCGGTGCTCCCGCCTGTAGTGCCAGTGGGGCGCACGGGAGCGCTGCCGCTCTCCTTCGCGCAGGAGCGGCTCTGGTTCATCGACCGGCTGGAGCCGGGGAGCGCCGTCTACAGCATCCCCATGGCCTGGCGCCTGGGGGGGGCGCTGGACGCGGCGGCGCTGCGGCGCGCGCTGGGCGAGATCGTCCGGCGCCACGAGGCGCTGCGCACCGTCTTCGCGGATGTGGACGGCTCGCCGGTGCAGGTGATCGTGCCCTTCGGCGGGTTCGCGGTGCCGGTGGAGGACCTGTCCGGGTTGGGCGAGGCGGATCGCGAGGCGGCGCTCGGGCGGCGCGCCGGCCACGAGGCGCGGCGGGCGTTCGACCTGGCGGCGGGCCCGCTCTTCCGGGCGGCGCTGCTGCGGCTGGGCGCGGGGGATCACGTGCTGCTGCTCTCCATGCACCACATCGTCAGCGACGGGTGGAGCATGGGCGTGCTCTTCCGGGAGCTGTCGGCGCTGTACGCGGCGTACCGCGAGGGCGGGGAATCGCCGCTGGCGGAGCCGGGGGTGCAGTACGCCGACTACGCGGTGTGGCAGCGCGAGCAGCTGGCGGGCGAGGCGCTGGACCGGCAGATGGCCTACTGGAAGGCGCGCCTGGCGGGAGCGCCGGAGCTGCTGGAGCTGCCCACGGACCGTCCCCGCCCGCCGGTGCGGACGTACCGGGGCGCGACGGTCCCGCTGGATCTTCCCCTCGACCTGCTGGATCGTCTCCAGCGGCTGGGGCGGAGCGAGGGGGCGACGCTGTACATGACGCTGCTGGGCGCCTTCCAGGTGCTGCTGAGCAGGTACGGCGGGAGCGAGGACGTGGTGGTGGGGAGCCCGATCGCCGGGCGCACGCGCGGGGAGGTGGAGGGGCTGATCGGCTTCTTCGTCAACACCCTGGTGCTGCGCACCGACCTCTCGGGAGACCCGAGCTTCCGCGCGGTGCTGGGGCGGGTGCGGGAGGCGACGCTGGGCGCGTACGAGCACCAGGAGGTGCCGTTCGAGAAGCTGGTGGCCGAGCTGCAGCCGGAGCGCAGCCTGAGCCACTCGCCCCTCTTCAACGTGATGTTCACGCTCCAGGAGAGCGGGGACGGGGAGGGGGACGCGCGCGAGGGCGGAGAAGGCGCGCTTCCGG
>JBEVLE010000223.1:0-13195 GCA_040509335.1 Longimicrobiaceae bacterium
CGCTCGGCATTCGCCCTTTATCCCCCAGTTCCGGGGTAGGGCGTCCTGACTCCTGAATTCCGCCGTGTCGTGGCCGTCCTCCCCCTTTCCCCCGCTTGCGGGGGCAAGGGGGCCGGGGGGTGAGGGGGCCCGCACTCGCGGACGCCAGCGCCACCGCCGCGTGAGGGATTTCGGCCCGAAGGGGCGAGACCCGGCGGGGCAGTTTCCGCCGGGGCTCGACTCCGTTACGCAGCGTTGTTTGCTGCGTTACGGAGCCGAAGCCCGACCCCGGCGCCAGCCGGGGGCACGCCCGAACCCGCTGTTCAAGCTCCCTCCCCCTGAGCCGGGCTCTCGTCGCGCCGCCGCCGCATCACCATCTCCTCCACCCAGCGCTCGATCCGCTCCGCCTCCTCCTCGGGCACGGCGTCCATCTCGCTGTGCACCCCGTCCACCGCCTCGCCCCCGCTGCGCCGGACCACCTCCTCCACCATCCCCGTCCAGGTGGCCTGCTGCGCCGCGTGCCCGCCCATCATCATCCCCACGCGGTCCACCATCCCCGACGCCCGCGTGTACGACCGCACCTCGAACCGCGTCGCCCCGCCGCTCCCGCGCGCGGAAAAGCGGATCACCCCCGAGAGCGGGTGCCCTTCCAGGGTGACGCAGGTGACGGCGTCGTCCGAGACCTCCTGCACCCGCACCTGGATGTTCCCCCGCAGCGGGATGGCCAGCGTGAGCGTTTCGCCCACCTCCATCCGCTTCGCGGTTCCCGGCTCCGCGCCCGCCGTCACCAGCCCGTCCGGGGTCAGCCCGTCGAAGTCGGAGCGCACCAGCTCCAGGATGTCGCGGGGCTCCAGCCGGCTGCCGCGGATCTCCGCCCAGTAGCACTGGCGCTGCAGGTCGCCCGTGCCGTCGGAGGGGAGCCGCTCGGGGAGGGCGTCCGCGAGCCTGCGCAGCCCCTCCCGCAGCGGCGTGGGCGTGACCCCGAACACCTCGGTGAGCGCGTTGGGGCGGCCCGGCGGGACCACGTTGCCCTCCAGCAGCATGGTCACCTGGCCGGCGTTCACGGGCAGCTCCAGCCCCAGCGCGTCCGCGGCGCCCGCGCCCGAGCGCGCCAGCCACTCCGGGACGGGGACCCGCACCGGGCTCTTGCCCGTCACCTCGGAAAGCAGGTCGAACAGGTCGCGCATGGTGGTCTGCTCGGGGCCGCCCATGTCCAGCGCCGTGCCGGAGCCGCCCTTGCCCTCCACGGCCATGGCGAGCGCCTCGCCCAGGTCCTCCACCCAGATGGGCTGGAAGGGCTGGTCCCCCGCCCCCACCAGCGGCACGGCGGGGAGGGTGCGCACCATCTTGAGGAGCAGGGAGATCACCTCGTCGCCCGGGCCGTACACGTTGCCGGGGCGCACCACCAGCCACTCCCCCGGGAAGGCGGCCGCGACCGCGTCCTCCGCCGCCTTCTTGGAGCGGTGGTAGTCGGATGCGCCCCGCTCCGCCCCCAGCGACGACACGTACACGAAGCGGCGGACCCCGGCGCGGCCGGCCTCCTCCGCCAGGTGGCGGGTGCCCTGGACGTTGACCTTGTCGAAGGTGGCCTCCGGCGGGCTCTCCGCCACGATCCCCGCCACGTGCAGCACCGTGTCGCACCCGTCGGCGGCGCCCCGCAGCGCCTCCGGGTCGCCCACGTCGCCGGTGCGGGGCTCCACCCCCTCCGCCCACTGGCGGGCGTCGTCGTCCGCGTGCCGGGAAAGGAGGCGGACGGTGTGGCCGCGCCGGAGGAGGTGGTCCACCGCGGACTTGCCCACCACCCCCGTACCGCCTGTGACGAGAACCTTCATGTCTGATGCTCCGGGTCAGGGTAGGCGGGGGTGGAATGCACGCCCGATGCCACAGTTCCCGACAGCTATCCATGGACGAATCGCCCGGCCGTGACTACCTTGCGGAAGGGTTGGACGGGATACCGCACACAGGGAACCCCAACCCGCTCCCTTCGCGCCGACTACACCCGTAGTTGATCGAATTTCCCTGGATTATCCGCCGCTCCCACCTTATCCTTCGCGAACAAGCCCTAGAATTTCCCTCCCGGTTCCCGAGCCCAGTCCGGAGCTGATCATATGAAGCAGCCGCGCCGCCCCGACGCTCCTCCCCGCAAGCCCCGCCGCCGCTGGCGGTGGCACGTTCCCCCGGCGATCGTGCACGGCGCGGAGGCGCTGGAGGGGACCGAGATCCTCACCGAGTACACCGGCGAGCTGGGGCTCGTCCTGTGGCAGGCCGTCCGCGACATCTCCCTGTGGTCCAGCGTCACGCCGCCGGAGTCCCGCGCGGGCCTGTTCGGCCCGAGCGCGGGCAAGCGCCGCGCGGCGTCCATGGCCGCCGCCGACCCGGACGCCGCGATCGTGCCGGCGCTCGCCACCATCGCGCGCATCCTCGAGGATCCCGCCGGGACTTCCAGCGAGCAGGTGATGCTCGCCTGCCGCGAGATCTCGCAGTGGGCCGACGGCCGCGAAAGCCTCGCCACCGCGCTCGCCTTCGCCCAGGCGGCGGCGTTCGCCTGCCCCGGCAACGCGGCGGCCGGGCTGCGCGTGGGCCAGGTGGCCCGCCGCCGCGGGGAGCTCGCGCGGTCGGAGACCTGGTTCCGCCGCACCATCGGGCTGGCGCGCCAGGCGCGCGACTGGGCCTCGTACGCGGAAGCGTTCGACGCGCTGGGCAACCTGTACCTGCTGCGCGGCAACCTCCCCGTCGCCAAGCAGCTGTTCATCCGCGCCTACCGGGCTTCCAAGCGTCACAGCCTTCGCCCCCTGCTGGCGAGGTCGCTGCACAGCCTGTTCGTGATCTCCGCGCACGGCGACCAGCACGACGAGACGCAGGCGCTCGCGCGCTCCGCCTACGAGGCGTACGACGCGGAGAACCCGCTCCTGCCCAGGTTCGCCCACGACGTGGCGTACTACTGGTCGCTCCGCGGGCAGTTCGCCCCGGCGCTCCCGGTGTTCAAGGCCGTCCGTCCGCACTCCCACGTCTCCGCCGACAGGCTCGCTCTCGATGGGAGCATCGCCCGCGCGGCCGGCGCCATGGGGGACCGGGAAGCGTTCGACCGGGCACGGACGGAGATCTGGAGGGCGGTCCGCGCCTCCGAAAACCCCAGCGTGGCGCCGGGCGTGCTGGTGGACCTCGCCAGGGGAGCCGCGATGCTGGGCGACCTGGCGGAAGCGGAGGAAGCCGCCCGCACCGCCGAAAAGCTGGCGACCGAGGGGCAGATGGCGATGGCGGCCCACGACGCGGCCTCCGTCCTCGAGTCCCTCCGCGGCGAGCGCAGGGTGGAGGAGAACCGCGCGCCCGAGGTCACCTCGGAGGTGGACGGCCTGGCCACCGACCTCGTGCGCAGCCTGGACGAGTACGCGACCGTGGGCTGAGATCCGGCCCGGGCCGCGGAAACGCGGCCCGGCGCCGTTCAGCCGCCCTGCTTGGTGGTGTCGGTCGGGGGCTTCGGCAGGGTGTCGCTCCCGGAGCCCATGAAGGTGCTGCTCCGGGGCGGGGCCGGGAGCGGCCCGGTGGGCGCGGCGGCGGAACATGCGGCGGCGACGCCGACGAGGACAAGGCTGCACAGCAGGCGTGCGTTCTTCATGGGGCGCGTCCTTCGTGAGGGGGGGTTTACACCGGAGCTCTGGCGAGCCTGGTGGTAAGCTAGCCCCCCTCCCGGGGACGCGCCCAATCCTTTTATCCTAATACTCGATCTTTTGGGGACCTTTTGCATACGAAATCCGCCACGTCCAGGAAACGGACGGTGCATGCATCAGGGCGGACAATCGTTTGTGTCATATAACTGCGGAGTCCGCCGCACATGCACCCGCGGGGGCTCCGTCCACATCTCTCTCCGGGCCCTCTATTGCCTGAACCTGGCTCACTCCTAAGTTGAGATCGCAGAGCGGCCGACGGTGCCGCAGCGGCCGCGCGGCGGGTACCGATCCCACACCGAGGAGAGTGGACTGATGAGTGAGACCAACGGCCGGAACGCTCCCAGCGAGCAGGAGTCGCGCGACGTCGCCGAGGCCGCTCGCGAGACCGAGTGGACGGCGCCGAGCTTCGTGCGCGAGCTGTTCCTGGGGAACTTCCGCCTGGACCTGATCGACCCGTACCCGCAGCAGGCCGCCGAGGACAAGCGCAAGACGGACGCGTACATCGCAAAGCTGCGCCGCTTCATGGAGGAGGAGGTCGATTCGGACGCCATAGACCGGACGGGGGAGCTCCCCCCGGAGATGGTGGACGGGCTGCGCGAGCTGGGCGCCTTCGGGCTCAAGATCCCGGAGGAGTACGGCGGCATCGGGCTGTCGCAGGTGGGGTACGGCCGCACCATCGGCATGGTGACCAGCAAGGACGGCAACCTCACCGCGCTCCTGTCGGCCCACCAGTCCATCGGGGTGCCGCAGCCGCTGAAGATGTTCGGGACGCCGGAGCAGAAGAAGAAGTACCTGCCGCGCCTGGCCAAGGGCGCCATCTCGGCGTTCGCGCTGACGGAGCCGGAGGTGGGCTCGGACCCGGCGGCGATGACCACCACCGCCACCCCCACCGAGGACGGCTCGGCGTTCATCATCAACGGCGAGAAGCTGTGGTGCACCAACGGCACCATCGCCGAGCTCCTGGTTGTGATGGCGCGGACCCCGCCCAAGGTCAAGAACGGCAAGGAGATCCCCCAGATCAGCGCGTTCGTGGTGGAGGTGGACACGCCGGGGGTGCAGATCACCCACCGCTGCCGCTTCCTGGGCCTCAAGGCCATCCAGAACGCGGTGATCCGCTTCGACAACGTCCGCGTCCCCCGCGAGAACATCATCTGGGGCGAGGGCAAGGGGCTGAAGCTGGCGCTGATGACGCTGAACACCGGCCGCCTCACCCTGCCCATGAGCGCCGCGTACGGCGCCAAGGTGGCGGTGGAGATCGCGCGCAAGTGGGCGGCGGAGCGCGTGCAGTGGGGCGCGCCGGTGGGCAAGCACGACGCGGTGGCGCAGATGCTGGGCGGCATGGCGGCGGACACCTTCGCCATCGAGTCCATGGCCGAGCTGTCGTCCGCGCTCGCCGACCAGGCGAAGAACGACATCCGCCTGGAAGCGGCGATCGCCAAGCTGTGGACCACGGAGATCGGCTGGCGGATCGTGGACGACCTGCTCCAGATCCGCGGCGGCCGCGGCTACGAGACCGCCGACTCGCTGGCGGCGCGCGGCGAGCTCCCCATCGCGGTGGAGCGCATGCTGCGCGACTTCCGCATCAACCGCATCTTCGAGGGCTCGTCCGAGATCATGCGCCTGTTCATCGCCCGCGAGGCGGTGGACACGCACCTTTCGGTGGCCGGCGAGCTGATCAACCCAAAGGCCAGCGTGGGGACCAAGGTGGGCGCCATGGCGAAGGCGGGCGTCTTCTACGCCGGGTGGCTCCCCAAGCAGTTCTTCGGGCGGGGGCAGCTCCCCTCGTACGGCGAGTTCGGGCGGCTGGCGAAGCACCTGCGCTACGCCGAGCGGACGTCGCGCAAGCTGGCCCGCAGCATGTTCCGCGCGATGGCGACCTACCAGGGCAAGCTGGAGCGCAAGCAGGCGCTGCTGGGCCGCTTCGTGGACATCGGCGCGGAGCTGTACGCCATCTCGGCGTCGTGCGTGCGCGCGCAGAGCATGAAGAGCCTGCCGCACGGCGCCGAGGCGATGCGGCTTGCGGACCTGGCCTGCCTGCGGGCGCGGCTCCGCATCCGCAAGCTGTTCAACGAGCTGTGGTCCAACGCGGACGATCCCACCTACCGGGTCGCGCAGGACGTGCTCAAGGGCAAGTACGCGTGGCTCGAGGAGGGTGCCATCCAGGCGATCCCCGACGGCGGGCTCAAGGTGCGCACCGGGCCGCAGACGCCGCTGGACACGCCGGTTTCCGGGGAGCGGGTGGCGACCAAGGTGGGGGCGGGCGGCTGATCTTTTTTATCTTCTTCGGCATTGTCGAGGGCGCTCCGGGTCGGGGCGCCCTTGACGTTTTACTGCACGGCAGGTAACTGCGGGGTCGGGCGTGCCCCCGCTGGCGCGGGGTCGGGCTTCGGCTCCGTAGCAGACGAAACTACCGTCTGCAACGGAGTCGAGCCCCGGCGGAAACAGCCCCGCCGGGTCTCGCCCCTCCGGGCCGAAATCCCTCACGCGGCTCCGTGGCATTCCTCGCCTTTCGGCATTCACCTCACTGCTTTCGCTCCCATGCACTCCGACATGTCCTCGGCTTTCCTTCCCCTGCGCGGGCTCGGCGTCGTCTCGCTGGCGGTCAACGTGCCGGGGCCGGTCGCGTGCGCGCGGCTGCGCGCGCTCGGGGCGCGCGTCGTCAAGGTGGAGCCGCCGGCGGGGGACCCGCTGGAGGCGTACTCCGCGGCGTGGTACCGCGAGCTGGCGGCGGGGCATGAGGTGGTGCGGCTGGACCTCAAGGACGCGGCGGGGCGCGGCGCGCTGGACGGGCTGCTCGCCGGGGCGGACCTGCTGGTCACCTCGTCGCGCCTGTCGGCGCTGGAGCGGCTGGGGCTGGGGTGGGAGGGGCTGCACGCCCGCTTCCCGCGGCTGTGCCAGGTGGCGGTGTTCGGGCATCCCGGCGCGGAGCGGGACCGCGCGGGGCACGACCTCACCTACCAGGCCGCGCGGGGGCTCGCCGCCCCCGGCGGCCTGCCGCGAACGCTCCTGGCGGACCTGGCGAGCGCGGAGCGCGCGGCGGGCGCGGCGCTGGCGCTGCTGCTGGCGCGCGAGCGCGGGGCGGACGCCGGGTACGCGGAGGTGACGCTGGAGGAGGTGGCGGCGGACTTCGCGGCCCCGCTGCGGCACGGGCTTACCGCCCCGGGCGGGCTGCTGGGCGGCGGGCTCCCCGCGTACGGCGTGTACGCGGCGCGCGAGGGGCACGTGGCCCTCGCGGCGCTGGAGCCGCACTTCGCGGCGCGCCTGCGCGAAGCGCTGGGCGTCGGGGAGCTGACGCGCGAGGCGCTGGCGGCGGCGCTCGGCGCGCGCACGGCAGCGGAGTGGGAAGCCTGGGCCGACGCACGCGACCTGCCGCTCGCGGCGCTGCGGCAGCCGGGAAGCTGACGCCACACGCAGGAAGCCGACGCGGCAAGCAGTTCCGCAGTACCCCCCAGAGTCTGTTCGGAGGGAGACTCGCCGGCTGTTTGGCGAGGCTCACTCCGGCGCAGGGAAACCCGCCGGCCGTTTGGCGGGGTTCCCGGAGCCCGCGCAGGAGACCGGCAGCAGTATCGCCGGGCTCCGGAGCGGCCCCCACGAAATGCCCGGCCACCCGTCATTCCCTTGCCCTGGACCCCCGACCGGGGCGATATTCCGGACCCGGGGGAAGAACACTCCCCGCGCCGGATCCCATCAGGCCAAGTCGTTGCACCGCTTGATGATCCGCCGCCACCTACAGAGTCCGTCTCCGCGAGGCATCCGTCCCCCTATGTGCGGCTTCTGCCACCTGCACTGCCATTCCGAGTACTCGCTCCTCGACGGCGCAAACCGCATCGGGGACCTCATCAAGCGCGCCAAGGAGTTCGAGCAGCCGGCGCTCGCGCTCACCGACCACGGCTGCATGTTCGGCGCGTGGGTGTTCCAGGAGCAGGCCAAGAAGGCGGGGATCAAGCCCATCGTGGGGATGGAGGCGTACGTCGCCCCCAACAGCCGCCACGACCGCGGCAAGGTCAAGGGGGAAAAGGGCTACTACCACCTGGTGCTCCTCGCCCGCGACCTCCAGGGCTACAAGAACCTCACCAAGCTCACCTCCATCGGCTACACGGAGGGCTTCTACTCCAAGCCGCGCATCGACCGCGAGGTGCTGCGGAAGCACTCGGAGGGGCTGATCGTGACCTCCGCCTGCCTGGCGGGCGAGATCGCGCAGCACCTGATGGAGGACCGCTGGGACCAGGCGCGCGAGGCGGTGGCCTGGCACCAGGAGGTGTTCGGCGACCGCTACTACCTGGAGGTGCAGGGGCACGACTCCGACGGGCAGGTGGAGCTGAACCGCCGCATCTTCAAGCTCGCCGAGGAAACCAACGTGCTGGTGGTGGCCACCAACGACGCGCACTTCCTCAAGGCGGAGGACCACCAGGCGCACGACGTGCTGCTCTGCATCGGGCTGGGCAAGGACTTCTCGGACCCCAACCGGATGAAGTACGACGACCAGCTCTACTTCAAGAGCGGGCCGGAGATGGCGGAGCGCTTCCCGGACCGGCCGGACGTGCTGGAAAACACGCTGCGCATCGCCGACGAGGTCAACTGGTCGTACCCCAAGGGCTACAACGTGCCGGCCTTCCCGGTGCAGGAGGAGGGCTTCGCCACCGAGGACGAGATGCTGCGCGCCTGGGTGTGGAGCGGCGCGATGAAGCACTACGGCCCCAGGCAGGGCGGGGCGACCGGCCCGGTGGGCGAGGTGAAGGCGGTCGCGGAGGACGCGGTGCGGGCGGCGCTCCCGCCGGAGATCGTGGAGCGGGTGGAGTACGAGATCGACGTGATCACCAAGCTGGGGTACTCCGGCTACTTCCTGATCACCGCCGACTTCATCCGCGAGGCCCGCCGGCGCGACATTCCCGTGGGGCCGGGGCGCGGCTCGGCGGCGGGGAGCATCGTGGCGTACTGCATGGGGATCACGGACTGCTGCCCCATCAAGTTCGACCTGCTCTTCGAGCGCTTCCTGAACCCGGAGCGCGTGTCCATGCCCGACATCGACGTGGACTTCTGCTTCGAGCGGCGCGGCGAGGTGATCGAGTACGTGCGCGAAAAATACGGGCGCGACGCCGTGGGGCAGATCATCACCTTCGGGACCATGAAGTCGCGGGCCGTGGTCAAGGACGTGGGGCGCACGCTGGGCTTCCTCCCGGCGGAAACGGACGCGCTCGCCAAGCTGATCCCCAACGGCCCGGCGTACTCGCTGTCGGTGGAGGAGGCGATCGAAAAGATCCCCGAGATCCACGAGAAGTACGACAGGGACGAGCGCTACCGCCGGCTCCTGGACTACTCCAAGACGCTGGAGGGGTTGTCGCGGCACTCCAGCGTGCACGCGGCCGGCGTGGTGATCGCGCCGGGGCCGCTGGACGAGTACGTCCCCATCTGCACGCAGAGCACCAAGGGCGCGGGCGGGAGCGGCGAGAGCATCATCGTCACGCAGTACGACATGACCTGCCTTGAAAAGGCGGGGATGCTCAAGATGGACTTCCTGGGGCTGAAGACGCTCACGGTGATCTACGACGCCGTGACCGCCATCCGCGACCGGCACGGCGCGCTGCGCCACCCGGAGGGCGGCGAGGTGTACGCGCGTCCCGAGGACATCCCGCTGGACGACCCCGAGGTGTACCGGATGCTGGCGCGCGGCGGCACCGCGGGGGTGTTCCAGTTCGAATCGGCGCTGGCGACGGAAAAGATCCGCGCCATGAAGGCGGACCGCTTCGACGACCTGGTGGCCGCCAACGCGCTGGTGCGCCCCGGGCCGCTGGACATGGGGATGGACCTGGTGTACATCCGCCGCAAGCTGGGGCAGGAAAAGGTGGCGTACCCGCACCCCAGCCTGCACGACGTGCTGGAGCCCACCTACGGCGTGATCGTGTACCAGGAGCAGGTCATGCGCATCGCGCAGATCCTGGGCGGGCTGTCGCTGGCCGAGGCCGACGTGCTCCGCAAGGCGGTGGGCAAGAAGGACGCGGAGCTGATCGCAAAGGAGCTGGGCAAGTTCGTGGAAAAGGCGGTGGAGAAGGGGCACGACCGCCGCATGATCCAGGACCTGGCGGACCAGATCGAGGCGTTCGGCCGCTACGGCTTCAACAAGTCGCACTCGGCGGCGTACGGGCTGGTGGCGTACCAGACGGGGTGGCTCAAGTGCCACTACCCGGCGGAGTTCATGGCGGCGCTGATGTCGTCGGTGGTGGACAAGATCGACGACGTGGTGGCCTACATCGCGCAGTGCCGGGAGATGGGCAAGTACCTCCCCCGGGTGGGGCGCGAGGGGATCGAGGTGCTCCCGCCGCACGTCAACGAGTCCAACTGGAAGTTCAACGTCGTCGGCGAGGGGGTGGGCAAGATCCGCTTCGGGCTGGGCGCGATCCGCGGGGTGGGCGAGGGCGCGGTGCGCTCCATCCTGGCGGCGCGCATCACCGAGGGCCCGTTCCGGAGCATGTTCGACCTGCTCTGCCGGATCGACCTGCGGCTGTGCAACAAGCGGGTGATCGAGTCGCTGATCTGCGCCGGGGCGCTGGACGGCTTCGACCAGGGCGGCGGGCGCGCGCAGCTGCTGGCGGGGCTGGACGCGGCGTTCTCCGCGGCCCAGCAGGTGCAGCGCGACCGCGAGAGCGTGCAGGAGAACATCTTCGACGCCCTGCTGGGCGGCGGCGACACGGGACCCACGGCGGGGATGACGGAGCCGACGCTCCCCCCGGTGGAAAAGTGGCAGGAAAGCGACCGCCTGGCGCGGGAAAAGGAGATCCTGGGGTTCTTCATCTCCGGCCACCCCCTGGACAAGTTCCGCGAGGACGTGGCATTGTTCGAGCGGGTGAACACCGGGAACCTGCGCGAATTCCGCGACCAGAAGATCGAGCTGGCGTGCGTGGTGACCGAGGCGGCGCGGCAGATCAGCAAGAAGGACGGCTCGGAGTGGGGGCGGATCACGGTGGAGGACTTCTACGGCACCGCCACCGTGCTGGCCTTCGGCGAGTCGTGGGCGCGCTGGAAGGACGTGCTGCAGCAGGACACGCCCATCCTGCTTCGCGGGGCGGTCTCCAGCCGCGACCGCGACGAGGAGGACCCGCCCGTCTTCCTGGACGGCGCCGTGCGCATGGCGGAGCTGCGGGAGAGCGGGAGCGTGGGGGTGTGCCTGGAGCTGGGCTCCGACGGCGCGGACCCCGACCGCATCCGCCGGGCGAAGGAGTGCTTCGCCCGCTACCCCGGGCCGGGGCCGCTGGAGGTGGTGTGGCGCAACGGGGGGACGATCGCCCCGGGCGACGAGCCGCGCCTGCGCTCCCGCACCGTGCGCGTGGCCCCCAGCGAGGTGCTGCTCACGGAATTGCGCGCGGTGCTGGGCGACGAGAGAGTGAGGCTGGTGAGAGGGTAGGAACAGCAGGGAACAGGGTACAGGGAACAGGGAACAGCCTGCAACGACCGGGGCTGCCCCTCTCCTGTCTCCTCGTGACCTTCCCGAGCGACTGCGAGGAACTTTGGCTACGGTAGCCCATCTTGATTTCGAGCGCGCGATCGCGGACGTGGAGGAGCAGATCCTCCGGCTCCGCACCCTGGCGCGCGAGCGCGGACTGGACGTGTCCACCGAGCTTCGCTCCCTGGAGCGCAAGCTGGAGGAGCTGAAGCAGGACACCTTCCGCAACCTGTCCCCCATCGAGCGGGTGCAGGTGGCGCGGCACCCGCGCCGGCCGTACACGCTGGACTACGTCGAGATGGTGTTCGACGACTTCGTGGAGATGCACGGCGACCGCATGTTCCGCGACGACGACTCCATCGTGGGCGGGTGGGCGCGGCTGGACGGCGAGTCGGTCATGCTGATCGGCCAGCAGAAGGGCCGCGACATGAAAGAGAACCTGCGGCGCAACTTCGGGATGCCGCACCCCGAGGGCTACCGCAAGGCGCTCCGGCTGATGAAGCAGGCCGAGAAGTTCGGCCGCCCGGTGGTGACGCTGATCGACACGCCGGGCGCGTACCCCGGCATCGGCGCGGAGGAGCGGGGGCAGGGCGAGGCCATCGCTCGCAACCTGCTGGAGATGGCGGCGCTGAAGGTCCCTTCCGTCGCCGTCGTGATCGGCGAGGGCGGCTCGGGCGGCGCGCTCGCCATCGGCGTGTCGGACCGGGTGCTGATGCTGGAGAACAGCATCTACTCGGTGATCTCGCCGGAGGGGTGCGCGGCGATCCTGTGGAAGAGCGGCACGGAGCGCGACAAGGCCGCCGCCGCCATGAAGATCACCGCCGGCGACCTGCTCCGGCTGGGCGTGATCGACGACATCATCGCCGAGCCCGCGGGCGGCGCCCACTCGGACTGGGAGCGCACCGCCGAGGCGCTGCGCGAGGCGCTGGGCCGCCACCTGGGCGAGCTGCGCGCCGTCCCCACCGACGAGCTGCGGCGCGCCCGGTGGGAAAAGTACATGTCCATGGGGGAGTGGCGCACCGTCCGCTGACCCCGCCCGAGACCCGAGGCGCCGCGCCCCCATGGGGTCCGGCGCTCTGCATAGATGAGGTACTACACGTGAGCCTTCCGCTTCCCGTATTCCAGCCGCTCCCCGACCTGCGGGAGCTTCCCCGCGTGGTGGAGGTGGCGTTCAAGGGAACGCGCCGCGCCTACTTCCGCACCACGGACCCGGACCTCCGCGTGGGCGACTACGTCCTGGTGGAGGTGGAGCGCGGCCGCGACGTGGGGCGCGTGCGCTCGGTGGGCGGCGTGGCCGCGAAGAAGTGCGCCAGCTGCAAGGGCGAGGGCGCGACGGAGGAGGACGCCGCCCCCACGGAGCGCATCCTGCGCCGCGCGGAGCCCGGCGAGCTGGAGGCGCTGCGCGTGCTCCGGGTGGACGAGGAGCGGGTGCGCCGCACCACGCGGGAGATGGTGGAGCAGCACGGGCTGAAGATGAAGGTGAGCGAGGTGGAGTGGCAGTGGGACCGGAACAAGCTCACCATCTACTTCACCGCGGAAAGACGCGTGGACTTCCGCCTGCTCGTCCGCGACCTGGCGCGCACCTTCCGCACGCGCATCGAGCTGAAGCAGATCGGGGTGCGCGACGAGGCGGCGCTGCTGGGCGGCGTGGGCCGCTGCGGGCGCGAGCTGTGCTGCTCCACCTGGCTGCGCGAGATCAAGCCCATCTCGCTGCAGCTGGCCAAGGACCAGAACCTGTCGCTCAACCCCACCCAGATCTCCGGCACCTGCGGCCGGCTGATGTGCTGCCTCACCTACGAGCACGACGCCTACGTGGCCGCCCGCAAACGCTTTCCGCGCGAGGGCAAGACGGTGCGCACCTCCGTGGGGAACGAGAAGGTGGTGGGGATCGACATCTGGAAGAACCAGGTGACGCTGATGGACGAGAGCCGCCAGCGCCGCGTGGTGGAGCTGGACGCCCTGCGCGAGGAGATGGCCGCCGCCGGCCCGGCCCCTGGCCCCCGCGAGCGCGACGCCGCCCCCGCCGAGCCGCTCCCCACGCCGACCGAGCAGCAGCGCCCTCCGCGCCGCCCCCGCATGCGCGGCGAGCGCCGCGGCCCCGGAGCCGGAG
>JBEVLE010000224.1:0-5498 GCA_040509335.1 Longimicrobiaceae bacterium
CGTCGGGACGGCCGCCCGCCGCCGGGCGCGGGGCGTGCCCCCGGCGAAGGGGGCGGCGCACGCTCGGGGCATCTCCGCTCCGACTACAGGATCTCGGGGCGGGCGCGCTTGGTCAGGTGGAAGTCGACGGTTCCCGCGGCGACCTCCTCCAGGGCGATGGTGGTGAGCTTTTCGCGGACCTCGCCGCCCGAGACGGTGGGGTCCTCCATCAGCTCGCCGCGGCGCAGCTCGTTGAGGCTGCGGGCGTACTTGGCGGCCACCAGGACGCCCAGGTACTTGCTGCCGGTGTTCCGCGCGGCGGAACCGGGGGTGACGACTCGCATCTATCTCGCTCCTTCTGGGGTGTGTCCAATGTCGGCGCGGACGCCCGCGGCCGGCTCAGAGCCGGGCCGCGTCGGCGCGGAGGAGGTCGCCCACCTCGGCGCGGAGCCGGCGGATCTCCTCCGCCAGCCCGGGGAGCCGGGAGGCCCGGCGCGACTCGGCGGCGAGGATCGCCTCCACCGCGTCGGTCGTCGCCTCCAGCTCCTGGTTGGTCACCACGTAGTCGAACTCCGCGGCGGCCTCGATCTCCTCGCCCGCGTTGGCGAGGCGGCGGCGGAGCGCCTCGTGGTCCTCGCTCCCGCGCCCCAGCAGCCGGTCGGCGAGCACGCTCCCGGACGGGGGGAGGATGAACACCAGCACCGCCTCCGGGACCCGCTCCCGCACCTGCCGGGCGCCCTGGATGTCGATGTCCAGGATCAGGTACTTCCCCGCCTCCACGGCGCGGTCCAGGTTGGCGCGCGGGGTGCCGTACAGGTTGCCGTGCACCTCGGCCCACTCCACCAGCTCGCCCGCCTCCGCCATGCGGCGGAACTCGTCCGGCTCCACGAACCAGTAGTCGCGCCCGTCCGCCTCGTGGCGGCGCGGGGCGCGGGTGGTGGCCGACACGGAAAAGGCGATGTCGCCGCGGCGCTTCCCCAGCATCCGCGCGATCGTCGTCTTGCCGCCGCCCGAGGGGGCGGAAAGGATCACCGGGAAGGTGCGGCTGGGGAGCCCTCCCTCCGCGCTCACTCGACGTTCTCCACCTGCTCGCGCAGCCGCTCGATCTCCTCCTTGATGGCCACCACGCGGTGGGCGATCAGGGCGTCGTTGGCCTTGGAGCCGATGGTGTTCGCCTCGCGGTGGATCTCCTGCACCAGAAACGACAGGCGCTTCCCCACCGGCTCCGCCGCGTCCGCCGCCAGCAGCTCGCGGAACAGCGACACGTGCGAGGCGAAGCGCACCAGCTCCTCGTTGACGTCCCAGCGCTCCGCCAGGTAGGCGATCTCCTGCGCCAGCCGCGCCTCGTCCACCGCCACCCCGCCGGCCAGCTCCCGGACCGCGGCGCGGAGCCGGTCGCGCTCGGCCGTCAGGCGCTCCGGGGCGCGCTCCCGGACCGCGGCGAGCGCGGCTTCCATCGCCGCCAGCCGCTCCTCCAGGTCCGCGTGCAGGCGGCGCCCCTCGTCCTCGCGCATCCTCACGTTGGCGCGGGCCGCCTCCTCCACCGCCGCGCGGAGGTCCTCGCCGGACACCTCCACCGCCGGCTCCTCGGGAGCGTCGCGCACGAAGATGTCGCCGTAGCGCGCCAGCAGCTCCAGCGTGGGCGCGCCGGTCACGCTGAAGCGGTCGGTCAGCTCGCGGAAGGCGGCGACGTACGCGGCGACGCGCTCCTCGTCGATCCGGACGCTCCCCGGGGCCGCGCCCTCCCGGTCGATGCGGACGGTGCAGCTCGCGTGGCCGCGGGCGAGCGAGGCGCGCAGCCACTCGCGCATCTCCCCCTCCCAGCGCGCGAGCGCGGCCGGGAGCCGGAAGGTGGTGTGGAAGTAGCGGTGGTTGACCGTCCTCACCTCCACCCGGAGACGCCCCGCCGGCACCGCCAGCTCGGCCTCTCCGTACCCGGTCATGCTCCGAATCATCACCCCTCCGTGCAGGGTCGGAAGTTACCCGGCGCGCCGGGACAAGTCAACGGACCGTGGACGGTCCGGGGGCCGGCGCTCAGTTGCGGAAGTACCAGCGGATCCCGTAGATGGCGCGCGCACCGGGGAACGGACGGCCCGGAACGTCCGCGGCTCCGCGCAGGTTGAATACGTTCTCCACCACCACGAAGGCGCGCACGTCGATCACCCGCACCTGCAGGTACGCGTTGAACAGGGTGTACGCCTGGCTCATGACGGGCGCGGGGAACCCCGCCTCCTCCGGGTCGTCGTCGGGGAGCGGCGTCAGCGCCGATCCGCGCCGCACCATCTCGAAGCGGAGGGTGGGCTCCAGGTTGCCGGTGTAGAACACGCCGTGGAACTCCAGCGCCGCCCGCCCCTCGTCCTCCGCGAGGTAGGGGCGCCCGCCGGTGTCGGTCCAGTACGTGTACCCCCCGTCCAGCCGCAGCCAGCGCCGCAGCAGCGGCACCGACAGGTACGCTTCCACGCCGGTGGACGCTTCCGCCGCGGTCGCCCGCCCCAGGTCCTCGTCCAGCCGCAGCCCGAAGGGGGCGGCCACGTCCTCGTCCAGCACCACCAGCGACGCGCCGGCGGCCACGCCCGGGCGCGCCCACTCGGCCCCGGCGCGGAAGCCGGAAAGCGAGGGCGACACGCTGCCGAACAGGGGCGAGGTGTCCGCCCGGGCCAGCAGGGGGATGGAGGGGACGTAGACGGCGACGGAGTCGCCGGTGATCAGCGACACGCCGCGCGTCCCCGCCGTCAGCGAGCCGAACGCCGAGAAGCCGCCGAAGGGCCCGGCGCGGACGCTCCCCTGCAATTCCGTCCCCCCCTCGCCGCCCAGCGTGGCGCGCGCCCCGCCCTGCACCTCCAGCAGGCGCCCCGCGCGGAGCCCGGCGCGCGCCTCCAGCTCCGTGGCGGGCACCGCGAACGCCCCATCGTCCTCGCCGCGCAGCCGCGCCACGCCCTCCACCCACCCGGCGCGCGTCTGGACGAGCGCCCGCAGCGCCCCCTGCAGGCTCGACTGACGCTCCGTGAAGCGGTCGCGCCCCGAGGGGACGCGCCAGTTGCGCCCGGCCATCGCCTCCAGCGCCAGCGCGGGGCCCGGCAGCCAGCGGCCGCGCACCCACAGCGCCTGCCGGTCCGCCTCCTCGGAGAAGGCGGTGTCCTTCCGCACCAGCTCGGTGGTGCGGTACTCCACCTGAAGGCCGGCGCGCGGGGTGAAGCGGTACCCCCAGCGGACGAAGCCGTTGGTCACCGCGAAGGGCTGCCGCAGGGCGAGCCCCTCCGTGTCCGCGATGTCGAAGGCCAGCGTCACCGTCTGCCGCGCGCCCACCGCCGCCCCGAAGAGGCCGCGCAGCAGGCGGGTGTTGGGGTCGCCGGTCCCCAGCTCGATCTGCGAGTAGGGGCGCCGGTCCGGGAGGCGGAAGGGGAGCAATTCCACCCGCACCTCGTTCAGGCGGCGCTCCACGCGGATCCCCTCCAGCTCGGACAGCGAGATCTCCTGCAGGTCCAGCGTCGCCGAGGCGAGCGGGTCCACCTCCCACCCGTCGTAGAAGAAGCGCGTGCGCCCCCCGCCCAGCCCCCACGGCGCCACCCCCGCCGGCTGCCCGTAGCCGCCGCCGCGGGTGATGGTCACCCCGGGGATGGTGCGCAGCAGGTCCAGCAGCGAGGTGCCGTGGAAGCGGCCCAGCGCCTCGCGGTCCCACGTCCAGGTGCCCTGCCAGAATCCCGCCGAGTCCGGCTGCGGCCACGCGGGAAAGAGCGGCGCGGGGACGATGGAGTCCGCCCGCGCGGAGTCCGCCCGCTGCGGCAGGGTGTCCGTCGGCAGCGCTTCGCGGGGGACGCGGAAGGTGGCGGTGTCGCGCCCCTCCAGGCGGACGGTGTCCCGGGGGGCGGGGCGCGGCACGGTGTCCGGGCGCGCGGGCGGGTTCTGCCCCGCCAGCGCCCCGGGGATCGCGGCGAGCAGGAGCCCGGCGAGCAGCGCGCGAGCGGCCAGGCTCATCCGCCAGGCCGCTCCCCGGCGGCGCGCGCCCGCACCCACTCCACGAACAGGCGGGTGGGGACGCCGGTGGAGCCGCGCACCTGGTAGGGGAGCTTTCCCTCGCCGTACGCCGTTCCCGCCACGTCCAGGTGCACCCACGGGAAATTCCCCGCGAACTCGTGCAGGAACCACGCGGCGGTGATGGAGCCCGCCGGCTTGCCGCCGGAGTTCTTGATGTCCGCGTACTCCGAGCGGATCTGGTCGCGGTACTCGTCGAACATGGGGAGCTGCCACACGCGCGAGCCCACGCGCTCCCCGGCGGCGCGCACCTCCGCGGCCAGCGCCTCGTCGTTGGAGTACATCCCGGCCGCCGCGTGGCCCAGCGCCATCACGCACGAGCCGGTGAGCGTGGCCGCGTCCACCACCGCCGCCGGCTCGAAGCGCCGCGCGTACGACAGGGCGTCGGCCAGGATCAGCCGCCCCTCCGCGTCGGTGTTCACGACCTCCACCGTCTTCCCCAGGTGGGTGCGGAGGATGTCGCCCGGGCGCATGGCGGAGCCGGAAAGCAGGTTCTCGGTGGCGGGGACGATCCCCACCACGTTGGCCCGCAGCCCCAGCTCGGCGACGGCCTGCATCGCGGCGATGGTGGCCCCCGCCCCGCTCATGTCGAACTTCATCTCCTCCATGTTCGCCGCGGGCTTGATGGAGATGCCCCCCGCGTCGAAGGTCACGCCCTTGCCCACGATCACCAGCGGCCGGTCGCCCTCGGCCCCACCGCGGTGCTCCAGCACGATCAGCCGCGGCTCCTGGTCGGAGCCCTGCGCCACGGCCAGCAGCGCCCGCATCCCCTCCTCCTCCAGCTCACGCCGCCCGAGGATCGTGGCGCGCAGACCGCGCTCCCGCGCGATCCGCTCCGCGGTCTCCGCCAGGTACGCCGGGGTGACCACGTTGGGGGGGAGGTTGCCCAGGTCGCGCGCCAGCCGCTCGGCCCGCGCGACGACCTCGCCGAAGCGGGCACCCTCACGCAGCTCCTCCGCGGCCTGCTGCGTCGCGGCCAGGAGGGCGAGCTCCGCCACCCGCACCGGCGGCTCGCTCCCTTCCGCGCGCGACTTCATCTCGGAAAAGGTGTAGGCGCCCAGCACCCCGCCCTCGGCCAGCGCGCGCGCCGCGTCCTCCGCCGCGAATCGTCCCCCCGCGAGCAGCCCGGGCGCGACCCAGAGCGCGAAGCGCTCCGCCCGCAGCTTCACCGCCTGCTTGGCGGCGGTCCCGGCGGCGCGGCGCAGGCGCTCCGGCGTCAGCTCGTCCGCCCTCCCGACGCCCACCAGGAGGACGCGCTCGGGGCCGCCGGACGCGGCGTCCGGGTACACCAGCAGGGTCTGCCCGTCGCGCCCGGCGAAGTCGCCGCGGGAGCGGGCGGCCGCCACCTGCGCGGCGAGCGGCGCGTCCAGCCCCGGGATGACCTCCGCGGCGGCGGGCGCGTCCGCCGCGACGGGGACGGCCAGCAGGGGCGTGGCGAAGCGGGCCGGGGCTTCGGCCCGTACGGAAACGTTCATGAAGCGGTCCAT
>JBEVLE010000225.1:0-19477 GCA_040509335.1 Longimicrobiaceae bacterium
GCTCTCCCCCGCGCGCCGCCGGGTGGCCTGGGCCTGCGTGGCCATGCTGGCGCTCACCTTCGTCCCGGTGCCGTTCGCGCTGTAGGGGGCAGGGAACAGGGAACAGGGAACAGGGAACAGGGAACAGGGAACAGCCTGCAACTGCTGGATCCAGTGAACGGGCAAGCAGTTGCGTGAGGGATTTCGGCCCGAAGGGGCGAGACCCGGCGGCAGTTTGCCGGGGCTCGACTCCGTTGGGCTGCGTTGTTTGCAGCCCTACGGAGCCGAAGCCCGACCCCGGCGCCAGCCGGGGGCACGCCCACACCTGCAGTTCAAACCCGTCGCCGTCCATTCTCAACGCACCGTCTCCGCCGAATTCTTGACAAGGCGAGGGGGTGGGGAGAGATTCCCCGTCGAATGCAGCACTCAGGTGACCGCCGTACGCGGAGTTCGGGATGGCACGACACAATCGTGACGGGAGGGGCGAGGACCAGCGCGGGCACGAGTACCGCATCGGGTACCAGCCCGACTGGTTCCGGCAGATCAAGGTGACCCGCGACCTGGAAACGGGGCGCCAGTCCACCAAGACCCTCTTCCGCAACCCGGACGCCCCGCTGCAGGACCCCGGAAGCCGCGTGCGGACCCGCGTCACCGCGCCGGAGCTGGGGATCGACGTGGAGATCGCGGTCCAGGACGCGCGCCAGGTGGTGCGGCGCATCACCATCGAGACCGTCGTCCCCGACGGGCCGGAGCAGGGGGAGACGGTCGTGCTCTCCATCACCCGCGCCACGGGCGACGCCGCGCTGGACGAGGACTAGCCCCGTCCCCGCCGGCGTCCGCCCTTCCCGGGCCCGCACCCCCGCCCATGCTTCTCGCCCTCGTCCAGCAGAGCTCGGAACCCAACCAAAAGCTGCTCTTCTGGGTGAACGTGGTGGTGCTGATCAGCGTGGTGCTGTTCGCCACGGGCGTGGTCATCGCCCTGCTGCGGCGCACCATCCGCCACCGGGTGGAGGAGGAGAAGCTGGCCGCCATGGGCACCGCCACCGCGCGCATCCTGCACCAGGTCAAGAACCCGCTGCAGACCATCGTGCTGCACGCCGACCTGCTCATGGACGACGGCATCGTGGGCGACCCGGTGTCGCGCCGCGAGGTGTCGGAGGCGATCGTGGGGGAGTCGCAGCGGCTGGTGGCGATGCTCAACGAGCTGTCGGTGTACGCGTCCGGCTCGCGGCGGGCGCTGGCGCGGGAGCCGCTGCGCCTGCACGACATGCTGCGGCACCTGGCCCGGCAGGAGGAGCGGGAGGCGGCGGAGCGGGGGATCCGGGTGGACGCATCGGGTGTGTCGGAGGCCATCATCCTGGGCGACGCGTACTACCTGCAGCAGGCGCTGGACAACCTGGTGCGCAACGCCTGCGAGGCGATGGCAGGCCAGCCGGGCGCGCTGCTGATGCTGGGCGTGGAGCGGGTGGGCACCATGGCGTCGGTGCGCGTGGCGGACAACGGCCCGGGGATCCCGCCGGAGCGCCTGGAGGGGATCTTCGAGCCTTTCGTGTCCACCAAGGGGAAGGGGATGGGGCTGGGCCTTTCCATCTGCCGCGAGATCGTGGAGGCGCACGGGGGAAAGATCGAGGTGCAGTCGGAGCCGGGGGTGGGGACCACCTTCACCCTGCTCCTGCCGCTGTACGAGGAGATGCCCGCCGCGGTGCGGGGCTGAGGAGGCCATGGTGGAGCTGCGCGGAGTGCTGGCGCCGGCGGTGACGCCGTTCGACGCGGTCACGGGCGAGGTGGACGTGGTGGCGCTGCGCGCCAACCTGCGCGCCTGGCTGCGGGAGGAGCTGGCCGGGGTGGTGCTCTTCGGCTCCACGGGCGAGGGCGTGCTCCTGGACGAGGACGAGCGCACGCGCGCCCTCGCCGCGGCGCGCGACGTGGTGGACGCGGGCCGTCTGCTGCTGGCCGGCACGGGCGCGGAGTCCACCCGCGCCACGGTGCGGATGACGCGCGCCGCGGCCGACGCGGGCGCCGACGCGGTGATGGTGCACCCGCCGGCGTACTTCCGACCGCTGATGACCCCCGAGGCGCTCCGCGACCACTACCTGGCCGTGGCCGACGCTTCCCCCGTGCCGGTGGTGCTGTACGCGGTGCCGCCGCGCTTCAGCACGGTGGAGCTCCCGGCGGGGCTGGTGGGCGAGCTGTCTCACCACCCCAACATCGCGGGGATCAAGGACTCGTCGGGCGACCTGAAGACGCTGGCCGCGCTGGCGGACGCCTGCGAGCGCCGCTGCGCGGTGCTGGTGGGGAGCGGCGACTCGCTGTACGGCGCGCTGGAGGTGGGCGCGGCGGGTGGGATCCTGGCCGTGTCGCTGCTGGACCCCCGCGGCTGCGCCGCCCTGTTCCGCGCCTACACGGAGGGCGACCTGGCCCGCGCCGGCCGCCTCCAGGAGCGCCTCACGCCGGTGCACCGCCGCGTGGTGGGCGCCCTTGGCGTCCCCGGCGTCAAGGCCGCGCTGGACCTGCTGGGCCTTCACGGCGGCGCCCCCCGCCCCCCGCTGAAGCCCCTGCGCCCCAGGGAAACGGAGCAGGCCCGCGAGGCCCTCGCCGCCGCCGGCCTCCTCGCCCCCGAGCGCGTGGCCTGACGCCGCCAGGCGGAAGCGACGCCAGCGGCGCGGCCCCCGGCCGCGCCGCGTTTTTTTGCCGTCCCTGCCCCCACACGGAGCCCCACGTGAGGGATGCGAGCGCGAAGCGGCGAGACCGCGCGGCTGTTTGCGCGGGCTCGCCTCCGTTACGCAGCGTTGTCTGCTGCGTTACGGAGCCGCAGCCCGACCCCGCGCCAGCGGGGGCACGCCCGACCCCTCCGTATGAAGCCGTTCCTCCGTCGTTGCCCCCACCCACCCGCCCGTGTAGCTTGTCGCGTCTCCCGGAACCCCTCACGCGACCGCACGCACCCATGGCCGAATACAGCAACCTCCAGCTCGACGTGCAGGACGGCATCGCCGTGCTGTCCGTGAACCGCCCCGACAAGCTCAACGCCCTCAACGAGCTCACGATCCGCGAGCTGGACGCCGCGGTGCGCGAGATCACGGAGCGCGCGGACGTGCGCGGCGTCATCATCACGGGCGTGGGCGCAAAGGCGTTCGTCGCGGGCGCGGACATCGCCGAGCTGGCCCGGATGGGCCCGGTGGACGGGGTGGAGGTGAGCCGGCTGGGGCAGCGGGTGTTCCGCGCCATCGAGCTGTCGCGCAAGCCGGTGATCGCGGCGGTCAACGGCTTCGCGCTGGGCGGCGGCTGCGAGCTGGCGCTCGCCTGCCACCTGCGCATCGCCGCGGAGAACGCGAAGTTCGGCCTGCCGGAGGTGAAGCTGGGGATCATCCCCGGCTACGGTGGCACGCTGCGCCTGCCGCGCATCGTGGGCCGGGGCCGCGCGCTGGAGCTGATGCTGACGGCGGAGATGATCGACGCCGCGGAGGCCCACCGCATCGGCCTGGCGAACCGGGTGGTGCCGCAGGCGGAGCTGATGGACGCGGCCCGCGCGCTGATGGGCACCATCCTGAAGAACGGGCCGGTGGCGCTCGGCCTGGCGATCGAGTGCGCGACGCGTGGCACGGAGATGTCGGTGGACGACGGCCTGGCGCTGGAAAGCAACCTGTTCGGGCTGCTCGCCGCCACGGAGGACATGCGCGAGGGGATGAGCGCGTTCCTGGAGAAGCGCGCCGCCAACTTCAAGGGAAGGTAAGGGAGAATTCGCCCATGAGCCTCGGACAGGCCGCTTTCGTCCTTTGCGTCGCCGCGTGGCTGGCGTTCTGTGCCTGGACGGCCCGGCGCCTCCTGTCCGGCGCGGGTGGAGCCAGGAGAGCCGGAGTGCTGGGGTGGGGCGTTCCGGTGTGGCTGATGTGGTCGGTATCGATGGCGTACTACAGGGCGGACGGCGCCCTGCTGTCTTCCGCCGGCCTCCGGGAGCTGTGCGTGGCGCTCGTGGCCGGGTTCCCGCTCTTCCTGTGGGCCGGGCACTTCATGGGGGTGTTCATGGCCCGCGCGTCCCGGCGGCCTTCCGTGCGGCGGCCCGGCCGCGGGGACGCAGGATGAGCGCCGGCCCCGCGGCTCCCGGTCCGCCCCGGCGGCTGCTGGTCGCGTCGCCGGTGGGGCCGCTCCTGGCGGAGTACGGCGACGCGGGGGTGCGGTCGCTGCGCTTCTGGCCGCAGGGAAAGCACCCGCCGGCGGGGACGCGCGACGAGCCCACGCGCGACGACGCGCTGGGGTGGCAGGTGCTGCGGGAACTGCGCGAGTACTTCGCGGGCGAGCGGCGCGAGTTCACCCTGCCGCTCGCGCCGGAGGGGACGGAGTTCCGGCGCGCGGCGTGGGACGCGCTGTGCCGCATCCCCTACGGCGAGACGCGGAGCTACGGCGACGTGGCCCGCGAGATGGGCAGGCCGGGCGCCTCCCGCGCCGTGGGCCAGGCCAACGCGCACAACCCCATCCCCATCGTCGTCCCCTGCCACCGCGTGCTCGCCTCGGGCGGCGCCATCGGCGGCTACCTGGGCGCGTGGGAGGACGGCGACGGCACCAGGATCAAGCGCTGGCTGCTGGCCCACGAAGGCGCGCGGGTGCGCTGAGGGCCGCCCGCCCCGGGCGCACTCCCGCACTTTCGCACTCTCGCACTTCCGTCCGTGTACCTTTCCCGCCTCAAGCTGAACGCCTTCCGCAACCTGGAAGACCAGGCGCTCGACTTTCCCCCCGGCGGCGTCGCCATCATCGGCGACAACGGCCAGGGAAAGACCAACCTGCTGGAGGCGGTCTACTACCTGGAGATCTTCCGCTCCTTCCGCGGCGCGCCGGACGAGCAGCTGGTGCGCTTCGGCGACGAGGTGTTCCGCGTGGAGGCGCGCATGCGGGGCGAGGACGGGACGGAGCGCTCCCTCGCGGCGGCCTTCGAGCGGCGGCGCAAGCGCAAGAAGGTGACGATCAACGACGCGGAGCCGGAGCGCATCGGGGAGGCGATCGGCGGGGTGGGGGCGGTGATCTTCTCGCCCTCGGACGTGGAGATCGTGGCGGGGGGGCCCGCCGGCCGGCGGCGCTTCCTGGACATCGTGCTGTCGCTGGCGGTGCCGGGCTACCTGGGGGCGGTGCAGCGCTTCCGGCAGGTGCTCTTCCAGCGCAACGCGCTGCTGCGCCAGGGGACCGGCGCGGCGATGGTGGCGGCGTGGAACGAGGGGCTGGTGGCGTGGGGGACGCGGGTGGTGGCGGCGCGCGCCGCCTGGGTGGGGGAGGTGGGCGGCAGCTTCGCGGAGCACTACGCGCGGGTGGCCGGCGGCCCGCGCGGGATCCTGGGCTACGACCCCTCGGTGGGGGAGTGGGACGCGGGCGACGCGGACCCCTCGGCGGCGATCGCAGCGGCGTTCCGGGCGGAGCTGGGCCGCGTGGCGGAGCGCGAGGCCCGGCGCGGGATGACGCTGGTGGGCCCCCACCGCGACGACCTGCGCTTCGAGATGGAGCGCCCCGGCGCCGCCCCGCTGGACCTGCGCACCTACGGCTCCGGCGGCCAGCAGCGCACCGCGGCCGTGGCGCTCCGCATGGTGGAGGCGGAGACCATCCGCGCCACCCGCGGCCGCGAGAGCGTGATCCTGCTGGACGACGTGTTCGCCGAGCTGGACCCCGGCCGCTCCCGCCGCATCATCGACTGGATCGAGGGCACGGGCGGCGGCCAGGTGATCCTGACCTCGCCCAAGGCCAGCGACGTGGAGATCCGCGGCGGCGCGCTGCCCCGCTGGGAGATGCGCGACGGGCGGGTGCGGGAGGGATAGGGGACAGGGGACAGGTTACAGGGGACAGCCTGCAACTGCGGACCCCCTCCCCCGGCCCCTCCCCGCAAGGGGGAGGGGAGAACGACACGACGCATTCGAGGGTCAGGTAGCCCTCCCCCAGAATTGGGGGAGGGTGGCGAGCCTGAGCGAGCCGGGTGGGGGCCTCCCGCGGACGCCAGCGCCACCCCGCATGAGGGATTTCGGCCCGGAGGGGCGAGACCCGGCGGGGCTGTTTCCGCCGGGGCTCGACTCCGTTGCAGACGGTTGTTTCGTCTGCTACGGAGCCGAAGCCCGACCCCGGCGCCAGCCGGGGGCACGCCCGAACCCGTGGTTCCCGCCGTCCACTCCGCCGCTCGCTTTGACCGGAACCCCCCGAGCGGCTAAATTCCCCTGTCTTCGAACCACCTCGCCGTACCCCGGTCCCAGCACCCATGGCCCGCAGCCCCGACGCAGGCAAGCCGCAGCTCGTCGGCGACGTCCTTTCGCGCTTCCTGACCCGCAGCGGCCTGGAGGCCAAGGTGGAGGCGGCCTCCGTGCTCACGGAGTGGGAGGAGCGCGTGGGGCCGCAGATCGCCGCGGTCACGCAGGCGCTGCGCGTGTCGGACGACACCCTGTTCGTGGCGGTGGCGACCTCGGCGTGGATGATGGAATTGACGCTGATGAAGGGCGAGATCGTCCGGCGCCTGAACGCGGGCAAGAAGACCGGAAAGATCCAGCACATCGTGTTCGTCATGGGCTCCTGAGCGGAGCGCCGGAAACCCCCTCCGCGCCTCGACTTCCGCGGTCCCCGGAGGGGCACCGGACCGACCCTGCGGTGTATTGGCGGAAGTCGGATTTTTCGTCGCAAACCCAGAACGCAGAGAACATGGCTTCGACCGCCGCAGCCCAGGAATACAACGCCGGGCAGATCCAGGTCCTCAAGGGGCTGGAGGCCGTCCGCAAGCGCCCCGGGATGTACATCGGCTCGACGGGGCCGCGCGGGCTGCACCACCTGGTCTACGAGGTGGTGGACAACTCCATCGACGAGGCGCTCGCCGGGTTCGCCGACAGCGTGGACGTGACCATCCACCCGGACGACTCCATCACGGTGGTGGACAACGGCCGCGGCATCCCGGTGGACATCCACCCCACGGAGGGGGTTCCCGCCGTGGAGCTGGCGCTCACCGTGCTGCACGCGGGCGGCAAGTTCGAGAACCAGGAGGGCGGCTCCTACAAGGTGTCCGGCGGCCTGCACGGCGTGGGCGTGTCGGTGGTGAACGCGCTCTCGGAGTGGACGCGCGTCACCGTGCGCCGCGACGGCAAGGTGTACGAGATGGCCTTCGCCCGCGGCGACAAGGCGCAGCCGCTCACCGTGATCGGCGACTCCACGCACACGGGGACCACCGTCGCCTTCAAGCCGGACCCGCTGATCTTCCAGGAGACCACCTACTCCTTCGACACGCTCTCCAACCGGCTGCGCGAGCTGGCGTTCCTGAACAAGGGCGTCCGCATCACGCTCACGGACGAGCGCATGCCCGAGGGCGAGGAGCGGGAGATCCGCCGCGAGGAGTACCACTACGAGGGCGGGCTCAAGGAGTTCGTGGAGTACCTGCGCGGCACGCGCCGCCCGCTTCACGCGGCGGTGGTGTACATCGAGGCGGCGCGCCCGGAGGCGGAGATCGAGATCGCGCTCCAGTACGACGACGGGTACAACGAGAACACCTTCACCTTCGTCAACAACATCAACACCCACGAGGGCGGCACGCACCTCACGGGCTTCAAGTCGGCGCTGACGCGCACCATCAACGACTACGCGCGCAAGACCGGCCTGTTCAAGAAGGGCGGGCTGGACGCGCTCTCGGGCGACGACGTCCGCGAGGGGCTGACCTGCGTGATCTCCGTCAAGGTCAAGGAGCCGCAGTTCGAGGGGCAGACCAAGACCAAGCTGGGGAACAGCGAGGTCAAGGGCGTCGTGGAAAGCGTGGTCAACGAGAAGCTGGCCGAGTTCCTGGAGGAAACGCCGGGGGTGGGCCGCGCCATCATCGAAAAGGCGATCTCGGCCGCGCGGGCGCGCGAGGCCGCCCGCAAGGCGCGCGACCTGACGCGCAAGAAGAGCGCGCTGGAAACGGGGGTGCTCCCCGGCAAGCTCGCCGACTGCTCGGTGAACAACCCGGAGATCTCCGAGATCTACATCGTGGAGGGCGACTCCGCCGGCGGCTCGGCCAAGCAGGGGCGCGACCGGGCCTTCCAGGCGATCCTCCCGCTCAAGGGCAAGATCCTCAACGTGGAGCGGGCGCGCTTCGACAAGGTGCTGTCCAACGAGGAGATCCGGGCCATCATCACGGCCATCGGCACGGGGATCGGCGAGGACGAGTTCGACCTCAAGAACGCCCGCTACCACAAGATCATCCTGATGACGGACGCGGACGTGGACGGCTCCCACATCCGCACGCTGCTGCTGACCTTCTTCTTCCGGCAGATGCGGCAGCTGCTGGAGGAGGGGATGATCTACATCGCGCAGCCGCCGCTGTACCTGGTGCGCAAGGGCAAGACGGAGCAGTACGCCTACTCGGACGACGAGCGGGACGAGATCCTGGCGCGCTACAAGGGCGGCTCGGCGGACGGCGAGGCCAAGGGGATCCACGTGCAGCGCTACAAGGGCCTGGGCGAGATGAACCCGGACCAGCTGTGGAAGACCACCATGGACCCGGACACGCGCACGCTGCTGCGGGTGAGCATGGAGGACGCGGTGGAGTCGGAAAAGATCTTTTCCACGCTCATGGGCGAGGACGTGGACCCGCGCCGGCAGTTCATCGAGGAGAACGCCCGCTACGTGCGGAATCTCGACGTCTGAGCCAAGGGCATCGCTGGACGACGAGCGAGGCCGGCGGGGGGGTGATCCTTCGCCGGCCTCTTTCTCACCCGTAGGGGGCGAGTTCCTCGGGATGACTCCGACTTCCCATAGGGTGTACCGTGGTCGCGGAGTGCTCAGCGCCGGCCCGCCCTCGCCTTCGCCACCGCCAAGTCGTCTGCGGTCCTCGAGATCTCGACCTGGAGCCGTTGTGCGGCCCCGTGGGCACGCGTCGAGTAGCTTTGCATTTCGGCGACGAGCGTCTGCATGTCCCGCTCGAGACCCTGTCGCATCGCCGCGAACCTGCGGTCCACATCGGCGAGGTCCGCCGGATCGACGCCCTTGTTGGGGTTGAACACGAACCTCGACTCCAGGGTTTGCCGCCAGGTGATCAGGGCGGCGGTGCGCGACGGCCCGAAGCCCGGGACGCGGGACACCGTGCCGCGCGTGACGTCAGCCGCTGTCTCGATGCCGAACGAAAGGAGCGTCTGCTTCAGGCCCGGTCCGATCCCGTCGATGCGGGCATTCCGGACGTAGAACCTCTCCAGGTGGTGCTTCAGCTGGACCAGGCGCTGGTTGTTCGAGAGATCCTGCCTCGCCTTCTGATGTTCGCCCGGCAGGTTTCGGTACCGACGCTGCTTCTCGTCCAGCGCTCTCGCCGCCTCCGCGTACTTCTTCGCCGGCGTGTCCACATCGCGGACCCACTCGGCGAAACGCTCGTCGTGTGCCCGTGTAGCTTTCTGCAGGGTGTCCAGCACCGCAGGATCCACCTTCGGCTTCTTCGCCTCGCCGTGCATCGCGTTACCCGCGACGATGGCCGCGATCATCACGAAGAACAGGAAGCCGACCTCGAGCATGCCGAAGAAGCAAACGACGGCGACGAGATAGGACGCGGCCGCGAGCACCGCGTACCCGACGCTGTGCCCGGCCTGCGACGGGACGCCCGCCTTCGCCGGCGGTTGCCGGAGCGCGGGCGCCGAGGGCGGTGCCGGGATCGCGGCCGCCCGGCGGAGCAGCGCGTCCAGGTTCCACGCCGTCCCCGCCGGGGCGCCGGGTGAGGCGGACACCGCGGCCAGGGTAAGGAAGAAGTCGGGCCCGCCCGCGCGCTCGATCGCGCACCAGGGACAGCTGCTTCCGACGAAAACGTGCCCCCGGTGCGACTGGCACTTCCGGAGCTCCTTCTGCATGCGCTCGAGCGCGGCGACCCATGCGGCCGCCGGGGGCCGGGTCGGCGAGCTGCCCTGGAGGGCGAAGGCCCGCTCGAAGAGCCCGACCACCTCGGCCGTCGCGCCCGCTGACGGCGGCAGCGAGTGCGGCGGGGCGTCCATCTCGAACTGCGCCGCCCGGATGCTGTAGACGTACCGCCCCTCGCGGATCGCACGCTCGGTGGGCATGTCCGCCTTCCCCTTCCGGAACACCCCCGCGAACGGGTGACGTCCCATGAAGAGAAGGTGGAAGATCAGGATGGCGAGTCCGAAGCAGTCGTGGTTCTGCGTCCGGTCGACGCCCTTGAACGACTGCCCGTGCAGCTCCGGGGGCGTGAAGTCCGGCACGCCCACCTCGCAGGGGAAGCGGCGGCCGCCCACGCTGATCTGGAACGAATCGCAGTCGAGCAGGCGGACGAGGCCCTCATCGGAGACCACCACGTTCTTCTGGTTGACGTCGCCGACCACGTGCCCTGCGGCGTGGACCACCGCGAATGCCCGCACCACGTTCAGCGCCACGTGGATCAGGAAGTCCCACCCCGCCTGTGGGAAGGTCTGTCGCCGCTGCGCCGGGCTGTAGAGCGCGTGCAGTTCGCGGTGCCGCTCGACCAGGGGCATGATCAGCCCCGTCATAGCCCCGTTAGGGCGGACGTGCAGGGTGCCGGTCGGCCAGGCAGCGACGCGCAGGAGGTCCTTCCCTGCGGCCCGGGTCATCGCCGCGAGCTTCTCGGCCCTGGAGCGGTCGGGGACCTCATGGTAGATCTTGGCGACGCTCCCGGGCGTGGACGGGACGGTGTAGACGCGCGCCTCGCCCCCGTGTCCGAGACTCCTCCCGAGCGAGATGGGGCGGCCGTACGCATCGTAGACCGTGGGAGAGGGCGGAGTCGCAGTGGGGCTCACGCGGCGGCCTCGTCCTCCGCCGCCGGAGCGGCTTCCGCGGCGTCCTGGGTCGGCGCGGGCACTTCGCGCACGGCCAGCAGCAGGCTCTTGTCGTCGTCGGTGCGGGCGTTGATCCGCGGCGAGTCGAGGAAGTCGCGGAGCGGCTCCCGGAGTGCCTCCGCTTCTCCTTCCGGCTGGCGGAGCAGGTCCCGGAAGAGCGGGCTGAAGAAGCCGGGGTGGGCCCTGCGCTCAACCAAGTGGAGCGCGAGGTTCTGCAGACCGTCGCTCATCAGCGCAACTCGCTCGGGCACCTCGGCCCCGGTCCGCACCTGCACCCGCTCCAGGTGCTCCGGCGCGGTGATGAAGAACGTGGTGTTGGCGTACTCCCCCTGCTGGGGCCAGAAAACCGGCACGATGTCGTCGCCGCATCCGGCCACGATCGCGCCGTCGCCGAGTTGGGCGTAGGCCGCGGCCTTTCCGTCGATCACTGCGCACAGCAGGGTGCAGGCGTAGTCGCGCAGGGGGCGTCGCTCCGCGTCGGCTTCCATCTGGAGCTGCCATGCGGCGTCGCGATACCAGCCGGCGAGGTCCTCCTCCCTGAGGTCCGCGACGCGTCGGCCCTCCGCCACGTAGTTGGTCGCACTGGCCACCAGGGAGTGCACCGCCATCCATGATCCACGGTCTGACAGAGTGGCGCTCCCCGCCCCGTCGGAGCAGGCGAGCACGAGCGTTCGCCCGTCCGGCCCCGTGCCGGCGACGCGTATCAGCGAGGCGTCCTGGCAGGGGGTGTTCGCGCGCACGTGCGACGTCCCGCGGACGGATCCCCCCAACCAGCGCCAGGTGTGCGAGGTGCCCACGCTCTTCAGCTGATCACCGCCCAACCCGTTGGGGCGGGGATCGGCACCGCGTCTCCCGGCTGTGAGCGGGAGACCGACTTCATCGACTCGGAGAGCCAACGGAATAGCTCGCGGAAGGCGAGCCCTTTGAGCGAGAGCGGCGCGCGCTCGGGCGGCGAGATCTTCGCCAGCGTACCCATGTCCGCGCCCTGCACGCCGACGGCGAAGAAGGAGAACTCCTTGCTCGCCTCGCCATGGTGCACCCGCTGGGCGGCGCTCTGCCACGCGTCCGTCGGGGCCCCGTCAGTGATCAAAAAGATCCACGGGCGGAAGTAGGAGATCCCGTTCCGACGGTACTCGTCCTTGCGGGCGCGGACCATGTCCAGGGCGATGTTGATCGCCTGCCCGATCGGGGTATCGCCCTGCGCCGTCAGGTGCGGCGGCCGCCAACTGGAAGCTCCCTCGAAGTCGCTCGCCGAGATCGGGCCGAAGAGGACCTGTGCGAGCTCGACGCGCTTGAGCGCAAGGTCGTCCGAGTCCAGTTCCTGGCGAAAGGTACGCAGCCCGTCGTTCAGCTCGCTGATCGGCTGCCCGTTCATCGAGTACGACGTGTCGAGGAGGAGTACGCACGGACACCGCGGCTCCGGGTTGTCGACGAAGTCGGAGGTGCCGCCGAAGGGAGTCTGGTCGAAGTCGATGGGTTCGGACATCTCCGCCTTTCGGTTTCAGGGGATGAAACAGATTCCATGCGGCGTAGCCGCGCGGACTTTCCGGGGCCTTGAAGGCCCCGGTACGTGGGTTCGAGCCGGCAGGGATGCGACGGCGCCCCCGGCAGCCGGACGCCGTGTATTCAAAAACGACAGTTTACGACCCCACTTACCGGCCTGCAAGGAGTGCCCGCTGCTTCCGCATGGGCTACCCGTATGTCGGGCGGTACGGACCCTCAGGGCGGAGGCAGCATCTCAGACTGCGAGCTCCGCCTCGCTCGGCCGGGCCTCCGGCGCCGGTTAAACGCCGATGGTGCGCGAATGTCAACGCTGGTCGCGCGCGCTTCGCACCCCCGGGTCTGAGTAACCGGGCCGAAATCCCTCACGCAACCAGACGAGGCCGGGGCGAGCGATCGCCCTGGCCTCGACTCGTTCGTGGCTCCCGCTGCTACTCCCACCTATTCTCGACTTCGTGCAGCCGGTCCGACACCTGCATCAGGCTCGCTCCGTGGCGGCGCCGACGCGGCTCTTCCCGTAGACCAACCCTGGATCCACGAGGGCGGGCGTGACTGTCAGACAGAACGACCGCGATCCCGGGGGGCGGCAGGCGGGCCCCTTCCCGGGCGCGGGGGAGATGGCGGCGCTCTGCCGTGCGGCGGACTGGGCGGCGACCCCGCTGGGGCCCGTGGAGGGGTGGCCGCACAGCCTGAGGACGACGGCCGGGCTGGTGCTCGGCTCGCCCGTCGCGATGATGGTGCTGTGGGGGGCCGAGCGGGCCGCGGTCTACAACGACGCGTACCGGGCCCTCCTGGGGAGCCGGCACCCGGCGGCGCTCGGACGGCCCGCGCGCGAGGTCTGGCCCGGATCCTGGGATTCACTCGCCGCTCTCCTGGAGGGCGTCTCCGGGCGGGGGGAATCGCTCACGCTCGCCGACCAGCGGCTGGCAGTCGAACGCGACGGCCATCCCGAAGAGGCGCTCTTCGCGCTGAGCTACAGCCCGGTGCCGGACGACGGCGGCGGCGTGGGCGGCGTGCTCGTCACCGCCGTGGAGGCCGCGCGGGGGACCCGCGCGCAGGAGCGGCTCCGCGACAACGAGCACCGGCTGCGCGAGGTCGCGGGCGCGGCGGGACTTTCCGCCGACTTCCAGATCCTCTTCCACGCGTCCCCGGCGCCGTACCTGGTGGTCACGCCGCCGGAGTTCACCATCGTCGCGGTGAACGACGCCTACCTGCGCGCGACGCTCACCGAGCGCGAGGCCATCCTGGGGCACGAGCTTTTCGACGTGTTCCCCGACGACCCGGCCGACCCCGACGCCAGCGGCGTGCGCAACCTGCGCGCCTCGCTGGAGCGGGTGGCCGGGGGGCGCCGCCCGGACCGCATGGCGGTGCAGAAGTACCCCATCCGGCGGCCCGAGTCCGCGGGCGGCGGGTTCGAGGAGCGCTGGTGGAGCCCGCTCAACGTTCCCGTCCCGGGCCCGCAGGGGGAGGTGGTCGCGATCATCCACCACGTGGAGGACGTCACCGAGCTGGTGCGGCTGCGGGCCGAGGGCGTCGAGCTGGACCGGCTGCTCCTGGACCAGCGCGCCGCCCTGAACGAGGCCCGCCAGGCGCACGCCGAGGCCGAGGCCGCCAACCGGGCCAAGAGCGACTTCCTGGCGGTGATGAGCCACGAGCTGAGGACGCCGCTGAACGCCATCGGCGGGTACGCCGAGCTGATGGAGATGGGGATCCACGGCCCCGTCACCGGGGAGCAGGGCGAGTGCCTGGGGCGCATCCGGCGGAGCCAGCTGCACCTGCTGGGGCTGATCAACGAGGTGCTCAACTACGCCCGGCTGGAAGCGGGGACGGTGAACTTCGACGTGCGCGAGGTGCGGGTGCGCGAAACGCTCGCGACGGCCGAGGGGCTGGTCGCGCCGCAGGCCCGCGCCCGGGGGCTGGAGCTCAGCGTCCCCGGGTGCTCCCCGGTGCTGGCCGTGCGCGCCGACCCGGACAAGCTCCTGCAGATCCTGGTGAACCTCCTGTCCAACGCGGTCAAGTTCACCGGGGCCGGCGGGAGGATCGACATCCTGTGCGAAGCCGGGGACGAGGAGGTGCGGCTTTCCGTCCGCGACACGGGGTGCGGGATCCCCGCGGAGATGCTCCAGGCGGTCTTCGAGCCGTTCGTGCAGGTGGGCCGCTCCCTCACCAGCCCGCAGGAAGGAACCGGGCTCGGCCTGGCGGTCAGCCGCGACCTGGCCCGCGCCATGGGCGGCGAATTGACGGCCCGGAGCACCCCGGGGGAGGGGAGCACGTTCACGCTGACGCTCGCGCGGGCTCCGCTCCCGTAGCGCGGCCGGGGAGCCCGCTCCCCACGGCGGGGAGGCGCGGCCCGGCGTCCCGCGCCGGCCGGTGCCGGCCGAAGCCGGTGAGCACCCCTTCCAGCGCCGGCCGCATCCGCGACACCCGGCGGGCGCGGATCACCCAGTCCCACAGCGGCTCCAGCTTCTTCCACCCCCCGGCGTACGCCACGTGCCGCGCCGACTCCAGCAGCGTTTCCTTGGTCGCCGCCCCGCGGAAGATCGATCCCCAGCGGTAGAAGTCGCGGTAGGCGCGCCAGTAGCCCTCCTCCAGCTGCTCCGGGGTCATCCGCGCCGGGCGGAAGACGGTGTGCCGCGTGTCGTACAGGTCCCAGTCGCGGTGGAGCAGGCGCCCGTCGCGGTCCATGCGCTCGTACAGCGCCGTGTCCGGGTACGGCGTCAGGATGTGGAAGGTGGCGGTCTCGATCCCCTGCCCGACGGCCCACTCCACCGTGCGCTCGAACACGTCCGGCCCGTCGCCGTCCATCCCGAACACGAAGCTCCCGTTCACCATCACCCCGTGGTCGTGCAGGCGCCGGATCGCGGCCGCGTAGTCGCGCCCCAGGTTCTGGAGCTTGCCCTGCTCGCGGAGGTTGTCCGCGCTCAGCGTCTCGAAGCCCACGAACAGGCTGCGCAGCCCGGCCGCCGCGGCCTTTTCCAGGAGCCCGGGGCGGAGCACCGACTGCACCGTCCCGGCGGCCTGCCAGAGCCTGCGCATCCCCCGCATGCCGTCGAACAGGGCGGTCGCGAAGGGGACGTTGCCGAACAGGTGGTCGTCCAGGAAGTACAGGTGGCGCCCGGGGAGCCGGTCGATCTCGGCGAGGGCGTCGTCCACCCGCTGCGTGTAGAAGCCGCGGCCGCCGCGGAAGAAGGCCTCCTTGTAGCAGAAGTCGCAGTTGTGCGGGCACCCCCGCGACACGACGATGGAGTTGGGGACCAGGTACAGCTCGCGGCGGATCAGGTCGCGCCGCACCGGGGGAACCGACTCCAGCGTGCGCTCCGTGGAGGTGTAGACCGCGTCCGCCCGTCCGGCCCGGAAGTCCGCCAGGAAGCGCGGCCAGGTGTCCTCGCCCGGGCCCAGGAAGATCGTGTCCGCGTGCGCGGCCGCTTCGCCGGGGAGCGAGGTGACGTGCAGCCCGCCCAGGCACACGTGCGAGCCCCGGCGCCGGTACTCGTCGGCGAGCGCGTACGCGCGCCGCGCCGAGGTGATGTACACCTGGATCACGACCAGCTCCGGGGCGTCGTCGTCGTCGCGGAGCTCCTCCACGTGCTCGTCCACCAGCTCCACGTGGTCGCTCTCCCCCAGGTACGCCGCCAGCGTCGCCAGCCCCAGCGGGGGGAAGAGCGAGTACTTGATCGGCCGGAAGAGCGGGCTCTTGGCTTCCGTGAGCGCCGGGAGGATCATCCTGACTCGCATCGCACCCCCTCCTGTTCTGGTTATACAGAGAACTTTGCTCAATAAAGTAACCCGGCGAGTGAATGTCAACGCTATTCGCGCGTCGCGTCGCTTGCCGCGGCTTCCGGCGGGTGCCATCATCAGGGACAGCCCCCGTCCGCCGCCCCACTCCCCCCGAGCCCCCCGTCCGTGCCGGAGCCGAGCGACCCCCTTTCCCAACCGGAGCGCCTGGCCGCCATCGCCGCCAGCGACCTGCTCGACACCGGGGCGATCCCGGCGCTCGACCGGGTCGTGCGCACGGCGGCGCGGCTTCTCGACGCGCCCGTCGCGCAGCTCAACGTGGTCACGGCGGACCGGCAGGTCCCCGTCAGCTACGTGGGGCCGGAGGCGTGGGGGCGCGCGGCGACGCTGGAGCGCTCGTACTGCCGGCACGTCGTCCGCGGCGGCGAGCCGCTGGCGGTGGAGGACGCGCGCGAGCACCCGCTGGTGGCGTCCAGCCCCGCGACCGCCGAGAGCGGGGTGGTGGGCTACCTTTCCGTCCCCATCCTTTCCCCGCGCGCCGCCGCCCCCATCGCCACCCTGTGCGTCGTCGATTTCCGCCCGCGGCCGTGGACGGAGCGCGACGCGGCCACCCTCACCGACCTGGCCGCGTGGGCGCTCAGCGAGATCGAGCTGCGCGCCGGGAGCCTGCGGGCGCGGCAGCGGGCCGAGGCGGCGCTCCAGGAAAGCGAGTCGCGCTACCGGACGCTGGCGGACCTCAGCCCCGAGGCCACCCTCGTCAACGTGGCCGGGCGCTGGGCCTACGCCAACCGCGCGGCCATGCGCCTGCTGGGCGCCCGCGACGCCGCCCAGGTGGTCGGCCACACGCCGTTCGAGTTCATCGAGCCCGAGTTCCACGAGGTGGTGGAGGAGCGGATCCGCAGCGGGCTCGGGGCGAGGACGTGGGTCCCGCCCATGGAGTACCGCTGGCGGCGATTGGACGGGTCGCCGGTGGACGTGGAGGTCGCCGGCGCGCCCGTCACCTGGGGCGGCGAGGCGGCGATGCAGGTGGTGGCGCGCGACATCACCGGGCGCAAGCGGGCCGAGGCCGCGCTGCGCGACAGCGAGGCGCGGCTGCGGGCCATCTACGACGGCACGTACGAGTACATCGGGCTGCTGTCCCCCGGGGGGACGCTGCTGGAAGCGAACCGCGCCTCGCTGGAGTTCGCCGGGAACACGCTCGACGACGTGCTGGGGCGGCCGTTCTGGGAAACGCCGTGGTTCGCCCACACGCTGGGGGCCCCGGACGCGATCCGCGAGGCGGTGGCCCGCGCCGCCGGGGGCGAGTTCGTCCGCTTCGAGGCGACGCTCCGGCGCCCCACCGGCGACCGGCTCACCTTCGACATCTCGCTCCACCCGGTCCGCGACGGCCGCGGCGAGGTGGTGTTCGTCGTCCCCGAGGGGCGCGACATCACCGAGCGGCAGCGGGCCGAGGCGGCGCTGCGCGACAGCGAGTCGCGCTACCGCGCGCTCTTCGAGTCGCTGGACGAGGGCTTCTGCGTGGTCCAGCTGCGCTTCGACGCCGCGGATCGCGCCGAGGACTACCGCTACCTGGAGACCAACCCCGCCTTCGCCGCGCAGAGCGGCCTCCCGGACGTGGTGGGGCGGTGGGCGAGCGAGGTGGTGTCCCCCGTGGACCCGGAGCGCCTGGCGGTCTACGGCGGCGTGGCGCTCACCGGAGAGCCGGTCCGCTTCCAGTCGTACGTCGTCGCGCTGGACCGCTGGTACGACGTGTACGCGTTCCGCACCGGCTCCCCCGCCGAGCGGAAGGTGGCCCTCCTGTTCCGGGACATCACCGGGGCGCGCTCCGCCGCGGCCGAGCGCGAGCGCCTGCTCGCCGAGCTGGAGGTGGAGCGGGCCCGCCTTTCCCAGGTGTTCCGCCGCGCGCCCAGCTTCATCGTCGCGTTCCGCGGCCCCGACCAGGTCTACGAGTTCGTCAACGAGGCGTACTACCAGCTCATCGGGTACCGCGACATCCTCGGCAGGCCGCTCCTGGAGGCGGTGCCCGAGATCCGCGGCCAGGGCTTCAAGGAGCTCCTGGACCGCGTGCGCGACACCGGCGAGCCCTGGGTGGGGCGCGAGTCGCCGGTCCTGCTGGAGCGGACCCCCGGGACCCCGCTGGAAACGCGCTACCTGGACATGGTCTTCCAGGCGCTCACCGAGGCGGACGGGACCCGCTCCGGCGTGGTCGCCCACGGCTCGGACGTGACCGAGCAGGTGCTGGCGCGGCGCGACGTGGAGCGCCTGCTGGCCGAGAGCGAGGAAGCGCGCGCCGAGGCCGAGCGCGCCAACCGCGCCAAGAGCGAGTTCCTGGCGGTGATGAGCCACGAGCTGAGGACGCCGCTCAACGCCATCGGCGGCTACACCGAGCTCCTGGAGATGGGGATCCGCGGTCCGGTCACCGAGCAGCAGCGCGAGGACCTGCACCGCATCCAGCAGAGCCAGCGGCACCTGCTGGGGCTGATCAACGAGGTGCTCAACTACGCCCGGCTGGAGACCGGCACCGTGCGCTACGAGCTGGACAGCGTGCCGGTGCGCGAGGCGGTGGTCGCGGCGGAGTCGCTGGTCGCCCCGCAGGCCCGCGCCAAGGACGTGTCGCTCCGCGTGGCCGGGTGCCCGCCGGAGCTCGCCGTGCGCGCCGACCCCGAGAAGCTGCGGCAGATCCTGGTGAACCTGCTGGGCAACGCGATCAAGTTCACCGACGCGCGCGGGCACGTCGAGGTCGCCTGCGCCCGCGAGGGCGACGTCGTCCGCGTGCGGGTGCGCGACACCGGGATCGGGATCCCCGCCGACAAGCTGGAATCCATCTTCGACCCGTTCGTGCAGGTGCGCTCCGACCTGGCGCGGCCGCACGAGGGGACCGGGCTGGGTCTCGCCATCAGCCGCGACCTGGCGCGCGGCATGGAGGGCGACCTGGTGGCCGAGAGCGAGCTCGGTCGCGGGAGCACGTTCACGCTTACCCTGCCGGCGGTGGGTTGAAGGGGACGGGCGGGGTTTGGGCGTGCCCCCGGCTGGCGCCGGGGTCGGGCTTCGGCTCCGTAAGGCAGCAAACAACGCTGCCTAACGGAGTCGAGACCCGGCGGAAACAGCCCCGCCGGGTCTCGCCCCTTCGGGCCGAAATCCCTCACGCGGGGCTCGCGCTGGCGTCCGCCGGGGGCGTCCGGCTCGTCCGGGTCTCCCTGTTTCCCTGCCTTCGCGATGTCCCCCATTCTGAACGAGCAGGCCGAGCCCCGTGAGCCGTGAGCGGGGCGTGGAGCGGCTGCGGCGTGAGCTTCTCGGCGAGGCGCTGGAGATTGCACGCGGCGTCCCGAGGGCGGAAGGGGAACGGCTGCTCGCCCACGTGGCGGGCGCGCTGGGGCGTCACCTCGGGTGGGGTCGCGGAGCGGCCGCCGCGGACGAGATCGCCTCGCCGCTCTGGCGGGCGCGGGCGTACGCCGCGCTCGCCGGGTGCACGCCCGCGCGCCGCGTCCGCGCCC
>JBEVLE010000226.1:0-3219 GCA_040509335.1 Longimicrobiaceae bacterium
CCCGCTCTCCGGGTGGCAGAGAGCGGGGCCGCGGTCCGTTTGTCGACCCGGTCCTGAAGCTCCGGACCGTGCTGGCGGAGCGGTGGGGAGCTCGGTAGATTCGCGACGCGCCCCCGCGGAACCGGCTGGACCCGTGCTTGCAGCGGTTTTCCGCCTGCGGACCGCGCACGGAGGGGCCCGCCTGACCGAGAACGAACAGGAGACCGATGAACAGCTTTGGCGCTCGCTCGACGCTGCGCGTGGGAGACCGGGAATACCGGATCTTCCGCCTGAAGGCGCTGGAAAACGAGGGGGTGGACGTGTCCCGCCTCCCGTATTCGCTCCGCATCCTGCTGGAGAACCTGCTCCGCACCGAGGACGGCGTCACCGTCACGCGCGACGACGTGCTGGCGCTGGCGCGCTGGAACCCGGCGGAGAAGTCGGACCGGGAGATCGCGTACACGCCGGCGCGCACGGTGCTCCAGGACTTCACCGGCGTACCCTGCGTGGTGGACCTGGCGGCGATGCGCGACGCCATGGCCGAGCTGGGCGGCGATCCGTCCCGCATCAACCCGCTGCAGCCGGTGGAGCTGGTAATCGACCACTCCATCCAGGTGGACGCATTCGGCTCGCTGGACGCGTTCGAGCAGAACGTGGAGCTGGACTACCAGCGCAACGCCGAGCGCTACGCCTTTCTGCGCTGGGGGCAGCAGGCGTTCGACAACTTCCAGGTGGTGCCGCCCAACACCGGCATCGTGCACCAGGTGAACCTGGAGTACCTGTCGCGCGTGGTGTTCTCCACGGACGAGCTCCCGCAGGGACTAAGCGCCGAAGGCGCGCAGCATCCGAATCTGGAGAAGGACGGCGGGCTGCCGCTGGCGTACCCGGACACCTGCGTGGGCACCGACTCGCACACGCCCATGGTGAACGGGCTGGGCGTGCTGGCGTGGGGCGTGGGCGGGATCGAGGCGGAGGCGGCGATGCTGGGGCAGCCCATCTCCATGCTGATCCCCGAGGTGATCGGCTTCCGGCTGACGGGCGAGCTCCCGGAGGGCGCCACCGCCACCGACCTGGTGCTCACCATCACCGAGCTGCTGCGCAGGAAGGGCGTGGTGGGCAAGTTCGTGGAGTTCTACGGACCCGGCGTGGCGTCGCTGGCGCTGGCGGACCGCGCCACCATCGGCAACATGAGCCCGGAGTACGGGGCCACCTGCGCCATCTTCCCGCCGGACGAGACCACGCTCCAGTACCTGCGCTTCACCGGGCGCCCCGAGGAGCGGATCGCGCTGGTGGAGGCGTACATGAAGGAGCAGGGCCTGTTCCACACCAGCGACTCGCCGGAGCCGCTGTTCAGCGACACGCTGGAGCTGGACCTGAACACCGTGCAGCCCAGCGTCGCCGGGCCGCGCCGCCCGCAGGACCGCATCAACCTGTCGGACGTGAAGTCGGCGTTCGCGAAGGCGCTGCCGTCGCTGCTGCCGGAAAGCCACGCGCCGCCCAAGTCGCAGAAGGACTCGGCGGTGTCGGAATCGGGGGCGGGGACGGACCAGCCGGGCGTGTGGGGCGAGGGATCGGGCGCGGCGGAGGGCTCGCACGCGGCGGCGGACAGCTCGCCGCACTGCGACGCCGCGGAGATCGACCACGGCTCGGTGGTGATCGCGGCCATCACCAGCTGCACCAACACCTCCAACCCGTCGGTGATGATGGCGGCGGGGCTGCTGGCCAAGAAGGCGGCGGAGTACGGGCTGAACCGCAAGCCGTGGGTGAAGACGTCGCTGGCGCCGGGCTCCAAGGTGGTGACGGAGTACTACGACCGCGCGGGGCTGTCGCCGTACCTGGACCAGCTGGGCTTCCACACGGTGGGCTACGGCTGCACCACCTGCATCGGCAACTCGGGGCCGCTCCCCACGGAGATCGCGGAGGAGATCCAGGCGCGCGGGCTGGTGGCGTGCTCGGTGCTTTCGGGGAACCGCAACTTCGAGGGGCGCATCAACTCGGACGTGCGCGCCAACTTCCTGATGTCGCCGCCGCTGGTGGTGGCCTTCGCCATCGCCGGTCGCATCGACTGGGACCCGTACAACGAGCCCATCGGCGAGGGCAGGGACGGGCGCTCGGTGTTCCTCAAGGACATCTGGCCCACCTCGCGGGAGGTGGAGGAGGCCATCCGCGCGGCGATCCAGTCGGAGATGTATGAGCGGAGCTACGCCGGCGTCTTCGAGGGCGACGACCGCTGGAAGTCCATGGACGTGCCGGAGGGCGACCGCTTCGCCTGGGCGGAGTCGTCCACCTACGTGCGCCAGCCCACGTACTTCGCGGGGATGCCCAAGGACGCGCCGACGACCACGGAGGACATCCGCGGCGCCCGCGCGGTGGCGCTGCTGGGCGACTCGGTGACCACGGACCACATCTCGCCCGCGGGGAGCATCAAGAAGGACTCGCCGGCGGGGCGCTACCTCACGGAGCACGGGGTGGAGGCGAAGGACTTCAACTCCTACGGCTCGCGGCGCGGCAACCACGAGGTGATGGTGCGCGGCACCTTCGCCAACGTGCGCATCCGCAACCGGCTGGCTCCGGGGACGGAGGGCGGCTGGACGACGTACTTCCCCGAGGACGAGATCACCACGATCTACGACGCGGCGGTGCGCTACCAGGAGACGGGGACGCCGCTCGTGGTGCTGGCGGGCAAGGAGTACGGCTCGGGGTCGTCGCGCGACTGGGCGGCCAAGGGGCCATACCTGCAGGGGATCAAGTTCGTGGTGGCGGAAAGCTACGAGCGCATCCACCGCTCCAACCTGGTGGGGATGGGGATCCTGCCGCTCCAGTTCCTGGAGGGGGAGAACGTGGAGTCGCTGGGGCTCAGCGGGCGCGAGACCTTCGACGTCGTGGGGCTCAAGACGGCGATCGACTCGCGCTTCGCGAGCGGGCGCGAGGTGACGGTGCGCGCCACGGCGGAGGACGGGACGGCGCGGGAGTTCCAGGCGCTGGTGCGCATCGACACGCCGCAGGAGGTGCTGTACTACCTCAACGGCGGGATCCTCCAGTTCGTGCTGCGCCAGCTGCTCTCCGGCAAGCAGAAGGCGGAAGCGGTGGCGCCCGCGGTCACCGGGGCGCCGGTCGTTCACGGGGAGCGCGAGGACTCGCTGGCCACGGAGGCGTCGGTGGAGTCGTTCCCGGCGAGCGACCCGCCGGCGTACTGAGCCTGGAGGGTCTGGTCGGATCGTGAAGAGACCCGCCGGGGCT
>JBEVLE010000227.1:0-8239 GCA_040509335.1 Longimicrobiaceae bacterium
GTGCGCGGCAGCGCCGACGCCACGCTCCGCGCGGGCGGCGCGACGACGCTGCGCCTGTCAGCGCAGGGGGAGCTGGACCGGCGCGGCGGGGAGGCGGCGGACCGCGGGGTGGACGCCGAGGTGGCGAGGCAGCTCCCCGGGGGGCACCGCCTGGTGGCGCGCGTGCGGGCGGCGTGGCGGGAGGGCGGGCTCGCCCGCGCCCCGCTCTTCCTGCTGGACTACGTGGTCCCCCTGCGCGTGCCCGTGCCGCGCCGCCTGGCCGGGGGGCGGGCGTCGGGGACCGTGGTGGACGCCGCGGACGGGCGCGGGGTGGAGGGCGTGCTCCTGCGGCTCGGCGGACGGGCGACGGTGACCGACGGCCACGGGCGCTGGAGCCTGGAGGGACTCCCCGCGGGCGCCCACTCCCTGGAGGTGGACCGGCTCAGCCTGGGGCTGGACCGCATCCCCGACGCCGCCATGCCGCTGCGGGTGGTGGTGGCGGACGGGCGGACCGCGCGCGTGGACCTGCGCCTGGCCCGCAGCACCCGCGTGCTCGGCAACGTGCGCCGCGCCCCCAGCCACGCCGGCGAGGCCGGGGTGGAGGTGACGCTCGCCCGCGGCGGCGAGCGCCGGCGGCAGACCACCGACGCGTGGGGCCGCTTCGACTTCCCCGACCTGGCCCCCGGGCGGTGGCTGCTCGCCGCCCGCCACCCCACCCTCCCGGCGAACCACTCGCTCGCCCCGGACACGGTCGCCCTGGAGCTGGCGCCCGGCGAGCACCGCGAGGTGTCGCTGCGGGTGGTGCCGCGCTCTCGGCCGGTGCGGATCATCGCGGGGGGCGAGGTCACGGTGGAGGCGGAGCCGCCCCGGGGGCGCCCCGCCGCGCCGCGGCCGCGCGCCCGGCCGGCCAGAAAGGACTGAGGCCCGGCTTTTGCGCCGTGCCGTGAAAATCGCGTCCGTCCGGGACGCGATTCCGCACCGCACGAGCCCACAGGATGCTGTCCGACCTCAAGACCGCCACCGCCGGCCACCACGCGCGCGTCGAAGCGGCGATGCCTTCCCTGGACGAGATGGCGACGCCCGCCGGCTACGCGGCCGTCCTGCGCGCCCTGCACGCCTTCCACGCCGCGTGGGAGCCCGCCATCTGGCGCGACCCCGGCGTGGAGGCCGCGGGGCTCGTCCCGTCAGAGCGGCGCAAGCTGCCGCTCCTGGAGCGCGACCTGGCGGCGCTGGACGTGGAGCCGTGCGCGCCCCCCGCGGCGGACGCGGCGGCGGCCGACACCGCCGCGGCGCTCGGCGCGCTGTACGTGCTGGAGGGCGCGACGCTGGGCGGCCGGGTGATCCAGCGCCGCGTGGCCGGGGTGCTCGGGGTCACGCCCGAGCGCGGCGGCGCCTACTACCACGGGTACGGCGGCGACACCGGCGCGCGCTGGAAGGAGTTCGGCGAGGCGCTGTCGCGCTTCGCGGCGCGCACCGGCCGCGGGGACGGGCTGGTGTCGGGGGCGGTGGCCTGCTTCGCCGCGCTGGAGGACTGGCTGGCCGTGCCGGGCGTCTTCGCCCCCCGTCCTTTTCACCGCCGCGCCTCGTGAACGGCGCCGATTCGCTCCCCGCCCTGAGCCCGGACGCCGACGCGCCGGTGCCCTTCGTCCCGCCCGACGAGCCGATCGACCTCACCAACTGCGACCGCGAGCCCATCCACATCCCCGGCGCGATCCAGCCGCACGGGGCGCTGCTGGCGCTGCGCGGTCCGTCGCTTGAGGTGGTGCAGGCGAGCGAGTCGGTGCGGACGCACCTGGGCGCGGAGGCCCGGGAGATCCTGGGGCTCCCGCTGGAGGCGGTGCTCGGCGCGGAGGCCGCGGCGCAGGTACGCGCCCTGGCGGCGGGGCCGCAGGACCGCGCGTTCGGCAGCGTCCGGGCGGCGCTCCCCGGCCGCGGCGAGGCGCGCTTCGACGTTACCCTGCACCACGGCGACGGGCTCCTGGTGGTGGACCTGGAGCCGGCGAGCGGGGAGGAGGCGCTCACGCCGGAGCAGTTCCGCGGCGTGATGCGGGGCGTGGTCGAGCGATTGGAGCGCGCCGAGACGCTGGCCCAGCTCGCGGACGGCATGGCCGAGGAGATGCGCGCGCTGACGGGCTTCGACCGGGTGTGGGTGTACCGCTTCCACCCCGACTGGCACGGCGAGATCATCGGCGAGGCGCGCCGGGACGACATCGAGACCTGGCTGGGGATGCACTACCCCGCCTCGGACATCCCGGCCCAGGCGCGCGCGCTCTTCCTGCGCAACTGGATCCGCTCCATCCCGGACCTGGGGTTCGTCCCCTCGCCGCTGGTGCCCGGCGACAACCCGGCGACGGGAAAGCCGCTGGACCTGGGCCGCTCGGCGCTGCGCAGCGTGTCGCCCATCCACGTGCAGTACCTCGCCAACATGGGCGTCACGGCCAGCCTGGTGATCTCGCTGATCCACCGGGGAAAGCTGTGGGGCCTGATCTCCGGGCACCACTACACCGGCCCCAAGCGGATCTCCGCGGAGGTGCGGACGCTGTGCGAGGTGCTGGCCCAGGCGCTCTCGCTGCAGGTGGGGACGGCCGACCGCCTGGACGAGCGGGACTACGCGCTGGAGGTGCGCGCGGCGCAGAGCCGGCTGCTCGCCCGGCTGGGGGACGACACCGGGCTGGAGCAGGCGCTGACCTCCGGCGAGGTGACGCTGCTGGACGTGGCCGCCGCCGGCGGCGCGGCGGTCGTGCGCCAGGGCTTCACCTTCCGCGCGGGCGCCACCCCGGGCGACGCCGAGCTGGCGGCGCTGCTGGAGTGGCTGCGCGGCCGGCGCGACGACGTGTTCGCCACCACCCGCCTGGCCGCCGAGTTCCCGCCCGCCGCCGCGTACGCGGACGTCGCCGCCGGCCTCCTGGCGGTTCCCCTGTCGCGGGACCGGCGCGACTTCCTCCTGTGGTTCCGCGGCGAGCAGCGGCAGACCGTCCGCTGGGCGGGCGATCCGCGCAAGCCCGTGACGCTGGTGGCGGACGGCTCGGCGCGGCTCCACCCGCGCGGCAGCTTCGAGCTGTGGGAGGAGGAGGTGCGCGGCACCTCGTGCCCGTGGCGCGAGATCGAGCGCGAGGCCGCCCTGGACGTCCGCCGCGCCGTGCTGGACCTGCTCGTCCGCAAGGCCGAAGAGATCGCCCTGCTCAACGCCGAGCTGGAGATGGCGAACGCGCAGCTCGAGGAAACGGCGCTGGAGCTGGAAACGCAGGCGGAGGAGCTGCTGCAGCAGCGCGCGGAGCGGGAGCAGATCCTGGCCGGGGAGCGGGTCGTGCGCGCGGAGGCCGAGCGGGCCAACCGGGCCAAGGCCGACTTCCTGGCCGTGATGTCGCACGAGCTCCGCACCCCGCTCAACGCCATCGGCGGCTACGCGCAGCTCATCAGCATGGGAACGCGCGGGGCGGTCACCCCGGAGCAGCTCACGGACCTGGAGCGGATCGAGGTCAACCAGCGGCACCTGCTGGGGCTGATCAACAGCATCCTCAACTTCACCAAGCTGGAGGCGGGGCAGATCGAGTTCGCCACGGAGCCGGTGCGCGTCCGCGACCTGCTGCTCGAGCTGGACGCCCTGGTGGGCCCGCAGATGCTCGCCCGCTCGCTGTCCCTCGCCATCGCCGACGTCCCCGCCCATGTGGCGGTGCTGGCGGACGGGTCCAAGCTGCGGCAGATCCTCCTGAACCTGCTCACCAACGCGCTCAAGTTCACGCCCCCGGGCGGCTCCGTGTCGGTGGGGTGCGAGGCGGAGGGCGGCCGGGTGCTCCTGAGCGTCCGCGACACCGGCCGCGGGATCCCCGCGACGCACCTGGAAAGCGTGTTCGAGCCGTTCGTGCAGGTGGACCGCCACGTGACGCCGCAGAACGACCAGGGCGTGGGCCTGGGGCTCGCCATCAGCCGGGAGCTGGCCCGGGCGATGGACGGCGACCTGCGCGCGACGAGCGTGGTGGGCGAGGGATCCGTCTTCACGCTGACGCTCCCGGCCGCGGACCCGCCGCCGCCGTAGCGGGACGGGATGAGCGAGGTGGTGGTGATCGGGGCCGGCGTCGCGGGCCTCGCCGCGGCCCGCGAGCTGGCGGCGCACGGCGTGGCGGCGACGGTGCTGGAGGCGCGGGGGCGGATCGGCGGACGCGTGCACACCGTGCACGACCCGGCCTGGCCCCTCCCGGTGGAGCTGGGGGCGGAGTTCATCGACGTCCCCGGCGCGGCGTGGGAGGCGATGCGGGCGGCGGGCGGGGCGGCGTACCGCAGCGCGGGGGGGATGTGGGAGGTCCGCGGGGGGAGCGCCGTCCCGCTCGACCTGGAGCGCTCGATCGAGCGGGTGCTGGGCCGGCTCGACCCGCCGCCGAAGCGCGACCGCCCCTTCCGCGAGTGGCTCGCGGAGCAGCGGGGCATCGCCGGGCACGACCGGGAGCTGGCGCTGCGCTACGTGGAGGGCTTCCACGCCGCGGAAGTGGACCGGGTGGGGGTGCGCTGGCTGGCGGAGACCACGGGCGAGGAGGGCGGCGGCGGGGGCGAGGTGCGCTTCCACCCGCTGGGCGGCTTCGGCCGGGTGGCGGAGGGGCTGCGGGGCGGGCTGGGGCCCGGCGGCGAGCTGCGGCTGAACACCGTCGCCACGGAGATCCGCTGGAACGAGGACGGCGCCGAGGTGCGCTGCCGCTCGCGCTGGGGCGCGGAGCTGGAGCCGGTGCGGGCGCGGCGCGCGCTGGTCACGCTCCCGCTGGGAGTGCTCCAGGCGCCGGAGGGCGCCGAGGGCGCGGTGCGCTTCGTCCCCGAGGTCGCGGGGAAGGCGGAGGCCGCCGCGGCGCTGGCGATGGGAAGCGTGGTCAAGGTGGTGCTCCGCTTCCGCCGTCCGTTCTGGGAGGAGGCGCTGCGCTTCGGCGCGGGGGAGGACGGGCCGGGGACGCGCGAGGTGAAGTTCCTCATGGGCGACGGCGCGTTCCCCACCTGGTGGACGCCCTCTCCGGTGCAGGCGCCGCTCCTGACCGCCTGGGCCGGCGGCGCCGCGGCGCTGCGCGTCCTGGCCGGCGGCGACCCGGCGGGGACGGCGCTCGCCTCGCTGGCGGGGATGCTGGGGGTGGAGCGCGCCCGGGTGGAGGCGGAGCTGGAGGAGTGCCGCTTCCACGACTGGCAGGCGGACCCGTTCGCGCGCGGGGCGTACAGCTACGGCCCCGCGGGCGCGCTGGAGGCGCGGGCCGAGCTGGGGCGGCCGGCGGGGGACACGTTGTTCTTCGCCGGCGAGGCGACCGCCGCGGACGGGTGGAACGGGACCGTGGACGGGGCCATCGAGTCCGGGCGGCGGGCGGCGCGCGAGGTCCTGGAGCGGAACCGGAGCGAATAGGCGGCCCGCGAGCCGTCCGGACGCGGCGGGTGTCTCATATCAGGGAGCGGGGGCCGCGGCCCTCGCCGGACACCCGGCCGCAGCCACGGACGCCGGCCGGGTGTCGGCGTATTCCTGGAGGGAGCGGATCCGCCAGCGGCTTCCTTCCTGCTGGAGCACGGCGACGTACCTGCCGGTGCGGAGGGCGGCGGAATCGGCCGGCGAGCCGACGCGGTACGTGAAGCGCCCGGACTGGTACGCCAGGTCGCCGCCGGCCGCGAAGTCGGCCATCTTCAGCTCGATCCCGTCCGCCCGCGGGAGCCTGCACGCGAAGCTGTCGCGGATGCGGGCGCGCCCGCGGACCTCCTCCCCCTCCGCGGTCAGGTACGTTCCCTCGGCGGTGAACAGCCCGGCGGCGCCGGGCGCGTCGTCGTTCTCCCAGGCCGCCATCCACTGCCGCAGCGTGATGTCCACGTTGCGGTACACCTCGGCCAGGTACTGGCTGCGCCAGCCGGTGGGGCTCTGGATGTCGCCCCCGGGGATCTGCGCGGCGAGCGTGCCGGCGCCGAGGAGCAGGACGATGCCGGCGAGCAGGACGGTGCGGAGCGCGAGGGGCATGGGAGGATGGAGCGGAGGAGGAGACAAGGGCCGGGCGACGGGGGTGGTCAGCGCCGGCCGGCCACCGCCGGGGCGGGGAGCGCCTGCACCGGCTTCACCTCGGCGTCGTGCTCCTCCACCCGGACGCGGTAGGCGTCGGGGAAGAGCGCCACGTGGTAGTGGGGCGGGCTTTCCTCCCGCGTCACGTCCAGCAGCTGCTTGCGCTCCATGGCGAGCAGGGAGCTCTCCAGCCAGCGGCGGCACGCGGCCTTCCGGCTCACCCGCAGGTCCATGGCGATCCCCGCCGGGTGCACCGAAAGCGGGTGGGCGTTCGGCGGCTGGCGGTTCTTGGGGCGCGTGAGGCTGGTGACCACCAGCTGCTCGCGGCACGCCTTGCGGTAGCTGGCCGCGAAGCCTTCCAGGAAGCCCTTGACCTCGGGGCGCGCCACCCGCCCCGCCACTCCCTCCACCACGTCGTAGTCGGCGTTGCCGTTCAGCGGCACCAGCTCGCCGCGCGCGGCCAGGCGGCGCAGCTCCGCGGGCGTGCGCACGAACGGGAGCCCGTACTGCCGGGCGACCTCGTTCTGCCGGGCCATGGACTCGGGCGAGCCGTCCAGCGAGACGGGCACGTCCCCGGCCGGCGCCATTGCGAGCGACGACGCCACGAGCGCCGCCGCGACGATCTTTTTCAACTCCGTCCTCCGGGTACCACGGGGTGCACGCGCTCTCTCCACCTCATCTACCAGAGCGAGGCGGAGCAGGTTCCTCCTTCCTGCCGCGACCGACAGCAAGGACCGTGCAGCCGCCGAGAAACGGCATCAACGGCGTGCGCTCCGGCGGGCTCCGGTGTCCGGGGTCGGCCGTGGGATGCTCCTCCCGCGGACGCCAGCGCGAGCCCCGCGTGAGGGATTTCGGCCCGAAGGGGCGAGACCCGGCGGGGCTGTTTCCGCCGGGGCTCGACTCCGTTAGGCAGCGTTGTTTGCTGCCTTACGGAGCCGAAGCCCGACCCCCGCGCCCCGCGGGGGGCACGCCCGAACCCGCCGTAAAAGCCGTAAAGACCAGACCCGACTCCTCCCCCGCCAGCGCCGCCTCCAACCCCCACTCGGCGTCGTACATCCGCTGCAGCTCCCGCACGCGCCGCACCACCTGCGCGTAGGCCACGTCCTCCGGCGTGGGACGATCGGAGCGCAGGCCGGGGCAGCGGGTCTCCACCGCCATGACCGAGCGCCAGCTGCACGTGTGGCCCAGCCCCATGGCGTGCATCAGCTCGTGCACGACGATGCCGGACGAGCCCGCGTCGGCGAGGACGCCGCTCCCCCGCAGCCGCACCTCGCCGAAGACGATGTCCTCGCCGTAGGCGCCGGTGGTGCCCAGCCCGGAGACCCGCAGCGACGGGTCGATCATGACGAAGATCAGGTCGCCGGGAACGCTGTCGCCCACCGACGCGGAGGCGGAGTACGGGGCGGGCCTCACCAGGTCGGCGCCGAAGTCGGCCTCCAGCCCCTCCGCGCTGCGCCAGAACGACACGGAGTCGCGCGGGGTGATCGGAAGCGGCGAGAACTCGTGGTCGAAGACGACGCGCAGCGGAAAGAACGCTTCCGGCCAGGTGCGCACCCCGCCGCCGACGACGGTGCTCCGCTTCAGGAAGCCGGAGCACCCGCGGCAGATGGGCTGGAAGGCGAGGCGCGGGCTGATCTCCACCGTGGTGCCGGCGTAGCTCCCGCCGGGGATCGTCCAGGCGCGGGGGACCAGCACGAAGCCGTGCTCCCCCGCCACGTCGATGCGCGCCAGCCGCACGGCCGCGGGGTGGTAGCGCCCGGCGGCCGGGTCCGCCTCGCGCGCGACCAGCTCCAGCGAGTCGTCGGCGAGGCCCGCCGGGAGGCGGAGTGCGTAGCTCCCCGCGGAGTCGGCCACGGCGGAGTCCGCCCAGGCGGCCCCGGCGACGACCACGCGCACGCCGGCGAGGCTTCCGCCGTCCGCGGCGAGCACCCGTCCCGTCACCACGCCGCCGCCGGACTGCGCTGGAGCGGGGGCGGCGACGGCGATTCCGCAGAGGAGCGAGAAGCCGGCGGCAAGGCTGTGGAGGCTGCGCATACTCGGTTGAATCGCAACGGCTTGCGGGACGCGGACGCCGGGGTCGTGCTTGTACACGCGTACGCCGTTTTGGTTTGCGCCGGCGGATTGGCGGCGGGGCCATCTTCGGCATATCTTCAGGCGCTCACCCGGCCACGCTCGAACCCGTCCCCATGCGCCCATGAAGACAGCATCGTTTTCCCGCGTCCTCGCCGCGGCCGCCGCCATGGCCGCCGCCGC
>JBEVLE010000228.1:0-5726 GCA_040509335.1 Longimicrobiaceae bacterium
CTGGGCGTGGAAGAGCTCGTGCACGGTCCCCGCCGGGAAGCCGGCGGCGGTGGCGTTCCAGCCCTCCAGCAGCTGCACGCGCTCGGCGCCCCGCACCAGCGCCAGCTCGGAAAGGCGGCGCTGCGGGTCGGCCGCCATCGCTTCCAGCACCGTCTCCAGGTGTCCCGCCAGCCGGGTGATCATCTCGGGCTCGAACAGCGCCTCGCGATAGACGACCAACCCGGCAAGCTCCTCGCCCGCGTCCACCAGAGCGATATCGAGGTCGAACTTGGCGACCCCCTTTTCCCGGCCGAACGGCTCCAGCTCCAGCTCGCCCAGCGACAGCCGCTCCTCCGTCCTGGACCGGCTCAGCCCGAAGGTGACCTGGAAGACGGGCGCGTGCGTCAGGCTGCGCTCGACTCCGAGATCCTCCACCACGCGCTCGAAGGGCAGGTCCTGGTGCGTGTAAGCCCCCAGCGCCGTTTCCCGCACCTGCCCCAGCAGCTCCCGCCAGGTGGGGTCCCCGGACAGGTCGGCGCGCAGGGCGAGCATGTTGACGAAGAAGCCGATCAGCCCCTCGGTCTCGCGCCGCGTCCGCCCCGCGATGGGGGTGCCCACCACCACGTCCTCCTGGCCCGCGTAGCGAGCCAGCAGCGCCTGCCAGCCCGCCAGCACGGTCATGAAGAGCGTGGCCCCCTCGCGCTGCGAGAGCGCCCGCAGCTCGTGCGACAGCCCGGTCGGGAGCGCGAAGGCGTGGCTGGCCGAGCGCGGGCTCAGACCCGTGGCGCGCGGACGGTCGGTGGGGATCTCCAGCAGCGGCGGGGCACCGGCCAGGCGGTCACGCCAGTACGACAGCTGCTGCTCCAGCACGTCGCCGCTGAGCCACTCGCGCTGCCAGACGGCGAAGTCCGCGTACTGGATCTCCAGCTCCGGCAGCCGCGCCGCCTCGCCGCGCAGGGCGGCGGCGTAGAGCGCGGAGACCTCGCGCACGAGCACGTCGCGGCTCCAGCCGTCGCTGACGACGTGGTGCAGGGTGAAGCACAGCACGTGGTCCTCGTCGCCCAGGCGCAGCAGCGTGCTGCGCAGCAGCGGCCCCCGCGCCAGGTCGAAGGGGAGCAGCGCCTCCTCGCCCGCCAGGCGCCCGGCCTCGGCCTCGCGCTCCGCTTGGGGCAGCTCCCGCAGCTCCAGCTCCCGCAGCACGACCGGAGCGGGTGCGTGGATGACCTGCACCGGCGCGCCGGCGTGCTCGCCGAACACCGTGCGCAGCGTCTCGTGGCGCCGCACCAGCGCGTCCAGACCCGCCCGCAGCGCGCCGGTGTCCAGCACGCCGCGCAGGCGCAGCGCGTACGGCATGTTGTACGCGGGGCTCCCCGGCTCCAGCCGGTCCACCAGCCACAGCCGCTGCTGCGCGAACGACAGCGGCAGCGGCGCGTCCCGCGGCACCCGCTCCATGGGCGGCGCCGGCGGCGCGCCCGTGCTGCGCAGCGCCTCGATGCGCGCGGCCAGCCCTTCCACAGTGGGCGCCTCAAAGAGCGCCCGCAGCGGCACCTCCACCCCGAACGCCTGCCGCGCACGCGAGACCACCTGCGTAGCCAGCAGCGAGTGGCCGCCCAGACCGAAGAAGCTTTCCGTCGCCCCGACACGCTCCAGGTGGAGCAGCTCCGCCCAGATCCCCGCCAGCAGCTCCTCCACCACCGTGCGCGGCTCCACGTAGCCCCCGTCCTCCATGGGCTCCGGGGCCGGCAGCAGGCGCCGGTCCACCTTGCCGGCGGCGGTGAGCGGAAGCTCCTCCATCACCACGAACGCGCCCGGCACCATGTACTCCGGCACCTGCTCCTCCACGTGCGCCCGCAGCTCCGCCACCGCCGGCTCCATCCCCGCCTCCGGGACCACGTACGCCACCAGCCGCTGCTGCCCCGGCGCGTCCTCGCGCAGCAGCACCACCGTCTCCCGGACCTGTGCGTGCGTGCGCAGGACCGCCTCGATCTCTCCCAGCTCCACGCGGTAGCCCCGCACCTTGACCTGGTGGTCCGCACGCCCCAGGAACTCGATCTCCCCGTCCGCGCGCCGCCGCCCCAGGTCCCCCGTCCGGTACACGCGTGCTCCCGCCACGCCCCGGTGCGGGTCCGGGAGGAACCGCTCCGCCGTCAGCTCCGCCCGCCCCATGTACCCCCGCACCACCCCCACCCCGCCGATGTACAGTTCCCCCGCCACGCCGATCGGCACCGGCTCCAGCCACGTGTCCAGCACGTACAGCTGGGTGTTCCCGAACGTCCGCCCGATCGGCGGGTCGCCGTCCTCCGCCGTGTACGCGGTGGAGGTGTTGCGGATGCTCGCTTCCGTCGCCCCGTAGCCGTTGAAGAAGCGCCGCCCCTCGGCGCTCCAGCGCCGCAGCTGCTCGCCCGGGAGCCAGTCGCCGCCGGCGATCAGCGTGCGCAGCTCCGGCAGCGCCTCCACGGGCGTGGCCGCCAGCGCCGACTGCATCGTCTTCATGTGCGTGATCCGCTGCTCGCGCAGCGTGCGCAGCAGGTCCTCGCCCGGAAGCATCTCCCGGCGCGCGGCCACCACCAGCTCGGCCCCGCTGCTCAGCGCGATGAAGATGTCGCCCACCGAGGCGTCGAAGTGCAGCGGCGCGAAGAGCAGGTTGCGGTCGCCGGGGCGCGAGTCATAGATGCGGACCAGCTCGCGGATGGTGTTGCCCACGGCGCGGTGCTCCACCAGCACGCCCTTGGGGCGGCCCGTGGAGCCGGAGGTGTAGATGACGTACGCCAGGTTGTCGGACAGGACGCCGGTGGCCGGCGCCACGTCGCTCTCCCGCGCCAGGCGGTCGGCCTCGGCGTCCACCAGGAGCCGGGGGAGGCCGCAGTCGGCGAGCCGATCCGCCAGGGCGGCCTGCGTCAGCAGCAGCACGGGGGCGGCGTCGCGGATCATGTAGGCGCGCCGCTCGGCGGGCAGCTCGGGGTCCAGCGGCAGGTACGCACCGCCGGCCAGCATCACCCCGAGCACGGCCACGATCGCCTCCGGCGACGGGTCCATGCTGATCGCCACGCGCACCTCCGGCCCCACGCCCTCCCGCCGCAGCAGGTTGGCGAGCCGGCAGGCGCGCCGGAACAGCTCGCCGTAGGTGAGGCGCCGCCCCTCGAAGCGCAGCGCGGGGGCGTCGGGCGTGCGAAGGACCTGCGCATGCACCATGTCGTGCAGGCACGCTTCGCCGCCGTAGCCGGTGTCGGCGCCGTGCGACGCGAGCAGCAGCTGCTCGCGCTCGGCGCCGCGCAGCAGCGGCACCTCGGAAAGGCGCTGCCCCGGGTGCGCCGCCGCCATGGACTCCAGCAGCACCTCCAGGTGGGCGACCATGCGCGCCACCGTTTCCGCCTCGAAGAGCCGCTCGCGGAAGGTGAGCGAGGCGGTGAGCGCTTCTCCCTCGTCCGTGACGGCCAGGTTCAGGTCGAAGCGGGCCACGCCCTCCCCCTCCCCGAACGGTTCCAGCTCCACGCTGCCCAGCGACAGCGCCTCGCCCGCGCCGGAGCGGTTCAGCGCGAACACCACCTGGAAGAGGGGCGCGTGCGTGCGGCTGCGCTCGGTGACCAGCTCCTCCACCAGGCGCTCGAAGGGCAGCTCCTGGTGCTCGAAGGCGCCCAGCGCCGTTTCCCGCACCCGGCCCAGCAGCTCGGTCCAGGTGGGGTCCCCGCCCAGGTCGGCGCGCAGCGGGAGCATGTTGACGAAGAAGCCGATCAGCCCCTCCGTCTCGCGGCGGGTGCGCCCGGCGATGGGGCTGCCCACGACCACGTCCTCCTGCCCGGCATAGCGGCCCAGCAGCGCCTGCCACCCCGCGAGCAGGGTCATGAACAGCGTGGTGCCCTCGCGGCGCGAGAGCGCGCGCAGCCCTTCCGACAGCCCCGCAGGGAGCGCGAAGCCGTGGGTGCTCGCGCGCGGGCTCAGCCCCAGGGCGCGCGGGCGATCGACGGGGACCTCCAGCACCGGCGGGGCGCCCCGCAGCGCTTCCCGCCAGAAGCCGAGCTGCGCCTCCAGCGTCGCCCCGGCGAGCCACCGGCGCTGCCACACGGCGAAGTCGGCGTACTGGACCTCCAGCTCCGGCAGCCGGGCGGTCTCGCCGCGCAGGGCGGCGGCGTAGAAGGTGGAGACTTCGCCCACCAGCACGCCGCGGCTCCAGCCGTCGGTGACGATGTGGTGGAGGGTGAAGCACAGCACGTGGTCGGTCTCGCCCAGGCGCAGCAGCGTGCAGCGCAGCAGCGGCCCGCGCGCCAGGTCGAAGGGGATCAGCGCCTCCTCGAGGGCGAGCCGCTCGGCCTCGGCCACGCGTTCGGGCTCGGGGAGGTCGCACAGGTCCAGCTCCTCCAGCGCGACCGGCGCGGGGGGGTGGATGACCTGCACGGGCTCGCCATCGTGCTCGGCGAACGTGGTGCGCAGCGTCTCGTGGCGCCGCACCAGCGCGTCCAGGCTGGAGCGCAGCGCGCCGGTGTCCAGCGCGCCGCGCAGGCGCAGCGCGTAGGGCATGTTGTACGCGGGGCTCCCCGGTTCCAGGCGGTCGACCACCCAGAGCCGCTGCTGCGCGAACGACAGCGGCAGCGGCGCCTCGCGCGCATCGCCGAGCCGTTCGATCGGCGGGGCCGCGGAAGTGCCCGCGCTGCGCAGCGCCTCCACGCGCGCGGCCAGCCCCTCCACGGTGGGCGCCTCGAAGAGCGCCCGCAGCGGCACCTCCACCCCGAACGCCTGCCGCGCCCGCGACACCGCCTGCGTGGCCAGCAGCGAGTGGCCGCCCAGACCGAAGAAGCTTTCCGTCGCCCCGACGCGCTCCCGGTGCAGCAGCTCGGCGAAGATCCCGGCCAGCAGCTCCTCGGCCAGCGTGCGCGGCTCCACGTACTCCGCGTCCTCCATGGGCTCCGGCGCCGGCAGCAGGCGCCGGTCCACCTTTCCGGCGGCGGTGAGCGGAAGCTCCTCCATCACCACGAAGGCGCCCGGCACCATGTACTCCGGCACCTGCTCCTCCACGTGCGCCCGCAGCTCCGCCGCCGCCGGCTCCGCCCCCGGCTCCGGGACCACGTACGCCACCAGCCGCTGCTGCCCCGGCGCGTCCTCGCGCTGCAGCACCACGGCCTCGCGCACCTGCTCGTGCATCCGCAGCACCGCCTCGATCTCTCCAAGCTCCACGCGGTAGCCCCGCACCTTGACCTGGTGGTCCGCACGCCCCAGGAACTCGATCTCCCCGTCCGCGCGCCGCCGCCCCAGGTCCCCCGTCCGGTACAGCCGCGCCCCCGCCACCCCGCGGTGCGGGTCCGGGAGGAAGCGCTCCGCCGTCAGCTCCGCGCGCCCCATGTATCCCCGCACCACCCCCACCCCGCCGATGTACAGTTCCCCCGCCACGCCGATCGGCACCGGCTCCAGCCACGTGTCCAGCACGTACAGCTGGGTGTTCCCGAAGGTGCGTCCGATCGGCGGGTCGCCATCCTCCGCCGCGTACGCGCTCGACGTGTTGCGGATGCTCGCTTCCGTCGCCCCGTACCCGTTGAAGAAGCGCCGCCCCTCGCGCGACCAGCGCCGCAGCTGCTCGCCCGGCAGCCGGTCCCCGCCGCAGATCAGCGTGCGCAGCTCCGGCAGCGCCTCCACCGGAGTGGCCGCCAGCGCCGACTGCATGGTCTTCACGTGCGTGATCCGCTCCTCGCGCAGCGTGCGCAGCAGGTCCTCCCCCGGCAGCATCGCCCGGCGGGGCGCCACCACCAGCTCGGCCC
>JBEVLE010000229.1:0-6496 GCA_040509335.1 Longimicrobiaceae bacterium
GGGGGCGGGGGGGCCCCCCCGCCCGCCCGCCCAACGACAGCGCCCCCGCGGACGGCTCCGCGGGGGCGCTTTCCTGCAGTCCGTTCAGCCGTTTCAGGCTGTCCCCTGTTCCCTGTCCCCTATCTCGTCCCCACCTGCGGGCGGTCGCTCGCGGCGGCGGCGATGCGGCGGGAGTCCTCCACCAGGCGGACGAACTCGCGGCGGTAGCCGTGCCGGTCCTCGCCCAGGGCGCCGCGGGCCAGGGCCAGCACCTGCTCGTGCGTGGCGTCGCCGCGGAAGCGGGAGTCGCGCAGCAGCAGGCCCCACTCGGCCACGGCGGCGGCGAAGCGGAAGTCGGCGGAGGGGGACGCCGCCGCGGGGCGGTCGCGCACCGGCTGCTCGATCAGGCGGCTGGCGCCGCCCTGGGGGGGCTGGTAGCGGAGCTTGACGTTCAGCAGCTCGCCGCGGGCGGCGGCCCGGCCGCCGGGGCGCGTTTCCTGGTAGCGGAGCGGGCCGGTGCCGCGCACCGGGGTGGGCGCGCCCACGGGGACCACCTCGTACAGCGCGGTCACCGAGTGCCCGGCCCCCAGCTCGCCCGCGTCCTTGGTGTCGTCCTCGAAGTCCTCCGCGGCGAGCAGGCGGTTCTCGTAGCCGATGAGGCGGTACGCCTTGACCTCCGCCGGGTTGAACTCCACCTGCACCTTGACGTCCTTGGCGATGGTCAGCAGGGTGCCGCCCATCTCGCTCACCAGCACCTTGCGGGCCTCCAGCTGGTTGTCGATGTAGGCGTAGTTGCCGTTCCCGCGGTCGGCGAGCTGCTCCATCTTGGCGTCCTTGAGGTTGCCCGTCCCGAAGCCGAGCACCGACAGCGCGATCCCGTCGGCCCGCTCCTGCTCGACCAGGCGGACCAGCTCGGCGTCGCTGGATGCGCCCACGTTGAAGTCGCCGTCCGTCGCCAGGATCACGCGGTTGTTGCCGCCCTGGCGGAATCCCTCGCGCGCCACGCTGTAGGCGAGCCGGATCCCCTGCCCGCCCGCGGTGGAGCCGCCGGCCTCCAGGCGCTCAAGCGCGTCCAGGATCGCCGCGCGGTTCGCGCCGGAGGTGGGGGGAAGCACCATCCCCGCGGCGCCGGCGTACACCACGATCGCCACGCGGTCCTCCTCGCGCAGGCCGTCCACCAGCATGCGCAGCGCCGACTTCACCAGCGGGAGCTTGTCCGGCGAGTTCATGGAGCCCGACACGTCCAGCAGGAACACCAGGTTCGCGGGCGGCATGTTCTCCAGCGCCACGCGCCGCCCCTGGAGCCCCACGTGCACCAGCCGGTGGACGGGGTTCCACGGCGCCGGGGCCACCTCGGTGGTGACCGAGAAGGGGTGCTCGCCGGCGGGCGACGGGTAGTCGTAGTCGAAGTAGTTGACCAGCTCCTCGATGCGCACCGCGTCCCGGGGCGGGAGGCGCCCCTCGGACAGGAAGCGGCGCACGTTGGCGTACGAGGCCGGGTCCACGTCGATCCCGAAGGTGGAGAGCGGGTGCAGGGCCGGGTCCCTGAACTGGTTCTCCTCGATCAGCTTGTACTCCTCGGTGTTGAAGCCGCTGTCGGCCGGGACGCCGGCCACCGGGGGCGGCGGCGGAGGCGCGGCCATGACCGGCACCGGCGGCGGCGGCATGGGCGCGGGGAGCGGGGCTCCCGCCCCGTTCCCGGAAAAGACTTCGGAGCGCGTCCCGCAGCCGGGGAGCACGGCGGCCAGCAGGAGCAGGGCGAGGCGGCGAGGCATCCTCATGCGGGTCCTCACGGACGGGGTTGGCGACGGGCCTTCGGGAACGGGACTGCGGTGGGACGGAAGGGCAGGCGGCGTACCGGGAAACAACCGTGCCGCCGCCGCCGCGTAAGCTGCCGGGGCGGCGGGATTTCCGCCAGGGGGACGGGCTCCGGGGGCGCGGCCGCCGGCGCGCGGCGGGTGTTCGGTGAACCCCGGAGTGGACGTTCAGTGAACGCCCGGTGGGTCAGGCCGGCCGCCCTACGTCTCCTCCCCGAGCTCGCCACGGAAGCTGTTTTGAATGCGTTCAAAATATCTCTTGACCTCCGGACCCGTGCCGGTTATCCTGCACGTCAGGTGAATTGAACGTGTTCAAAAGTCAACCGGAGAGGTCCTCATGGAGCCCATCGTCTTCACCTACGCACTGTACCTCGCCGTCAGCATCGGCCTGACCATGTGGGTCGCGCGGACGCTCTTCCGCAGCGGGCACCGCTTCCTGCTGGACGTGTTCCACGGCGACGAGGAGCTCGCCGCCTCGGTCAACCACCTGCTGGTGGTGGGCTTCTACCTGGTGAACCTGGGCTACGTCTGCCTGGCGCTGAAGGTGGGGCACGACGTGGCCGGGGTGCGGCAGGGAATCGAGCTGCTGGCCGGCAAGGTGGGGGTGGTGCTGCTGGTGCTGGGGGCGATGCACTTCTTCAACCTGGTGGTCTTCAGCCGCATCCGCGCGTCGCAGGCGGCGCGGAGCGCGGCCGGTGCCGCCTGAGGCGGGAGGGCGGACGATGAAGATCGTGATCCCGGGAGGATCGGGTCAGGTGGGGACGCTGCTGGCGCGCGCCTTCCACGCGGCGGGGAACGAGGTGGTGGTGCTGAGCCGCACCCCGGCGCGCGCCCCGTGGCGGACCGCCGCGTGGGACGGGGAGACGGTGGGCGCGTGGGCCGCCGAGCTGGACGGCGCCGACGCCGTCGTCAACCTGGCCGGGCACACCGTGAACTGCCGCTACACCTCCGCCAACCGGCGGCGCATCCTGGAGTCGCGGGTGAGGTCCACGCGCGCGGTGGGGGAGGCGATCGCGCGCGCCGCCCGTCCGCCCGCCGCGTGGCTGCAGGCGAGCACGGCCACCCTCTACGCGCACCGCTTCGACGCGGCCAACGACGAGGCCACCGGCATCGTCGGCGGGGCGGAGCCGGGCGCGCCGGACAAGTGGCGCTTCAGCATCCGGGTGGCCACCGCCTGGGAGCGCGCCCTGGACGAGGCCCGCACGCCGCGCACGCGCCGCGTCGCGCTGCGCTCGGCCATGGTGATGAGCCCGGACCGCGGCGGGGTGTTCGACGCGCTTCTCTCGCTGGGGCGGCTGGGGCTGGGGGGGCGCTACGGCGACGGGCGGCAGTACGTCTCGTGGGTGCACGAGCACGACTTCGTGCGCGCCGTGCGCTGGCTGCTGGAGCACGACAAGGTGGAGGGCCCCGTCAACGTCGCCGCGCCGGGCCCGCTCCCCAACGCGGAGTTCATGCGCGAGCTGCGCGCCGCCGCGGGGATCCGCTTCGGTCCGCCGAAGCCGGCCTGGCTGCTGGACATCGGGGCCGTGTTCCTGCGCACCGAGCCCGAGCTGGTGCTCAAGAGCCGGCGCGTGGTCCCGGGGCGGCTGCTGGACGCCGGCTTCACGTTCGGCTTCCCCGAGTGGCCCACCGCCGCGCGCGAGCTCGCCGCCCGGTGGAAAGCGGAGAGGCGGGGTTGATGTGCCCGGCGGGGGGCGGCATCTTGCACCGCGAGCGCCCGCGCGTCCCCGCACCGGCCGCGCCTCCCCCCGCACCCGCCGCGATGCCCCCCGAATCCGCCGAGGCCGCCCGCGCCCGCACCCCCAAGGGCGAGCAGACCCGCGCCCTGATCCTGGACACCGCGCTGGAGCTGTTCCGGGAGCGCGGCTACGAGGACACCACCATGCGGGCCATCGCGGAGCGGGCCGGGGTGGCGGTGGGGAACGCGTACTACTACTTCCGCTCCAAGGAGCGGCTGGTCCAGACCTTCTACGCCCGCACCCACGAGGAGCACCTGGCCGCGTCGGCGGAGGTGCTCCGCGCCGGGGGCACCTTCCGCGAGCGGCTGCTGGGGGTGATGCGGACCAAGCTGGACACCATCGAGCCGTACCACGCCTTCGCAGGGGTGCTGTTCAAGACCGCCGCGGACCCGGCGAGCCCGCTCAACCCCTTCAGCGCGGAGTCGCGCCCGGTGCGCGCCGAGGCCACGGAGCTGTTCGCGCAGGTGGTGCGCGGCGCGGAGGGCCGGAAGCTCCCCGCCGACCTGGCGGCGGAGCTGCCGGAGCTGCTGTGGACGTACCACATGGGGGTGATCCTGTTCTGGATCCACGACCGCTCCCCCGGCCGGCGGCGCACGCGCCGGCTGGTGGAGCTTTCCGTGGACCTCGTGGACCGGCTGGTGGGGCTCGCGGGGATGGCGGTGATGCGCCCGCTGCGGAAGGCGGTGCTGCGGACGCTGGCGGAGCTGCGGGAGGACGACGGGGCGGCGGGCGGGTGATCCGCCCGCCGCGTTCCCGTCAGGAGGCGGCCGCGGGTGCTCCGCCCACCATGATGCCGCTGATGGCGGTGTACGCGTCGCTCCACGCCTGCTTCACCTCCGGCGTCCACTCGCTCCCCAGGTGGTCGGAAAAGGTGTCGAGGAGGGCTCCGCCCACCATCGCGTAGTGCCCTTCCGCCACGCCGTAGCCGGAGTGGCGCGCGCCCAGGCGCTGGAGGGCGCCGGTGAGCACGCCGGGGTTCTCCAGGTTCTCGATCACCAGCACCAGCGAGTCCATCAGCTTCTTGCGCTGCTCGGCCATGTCGGCGCCCGCGAAGAGCTGCCGGGTGCCGGGATGGGCGGCGAACAGGCGGTCGTAGAAGTCGGCGGCGAAGCGGTCTGCGTTGGGGCGCACCAGGGCGAAGCTGTCTTCCAGCAGCTCGACGTTCAGCGACATGCGGATCTCCGGGGGAGGAGGGGGTGGAGGCGTGCGGCGTCCCGACGTGGCGGGTACCGTACCGCCCGCCGCGGCGGGACGGGGTCCGGCAGGTTTTCCGGAAAGTACACAAACATTATACTGTCGCCCCTCCACCCGGGCCAAGTGCCCGGGCCGCCGCCGCCCCGCCCTCACCTCACCCTCCGCGCTTTCCTCCATGACCGTCCCCACCCCTCGGTCCCCCCGGCCCGCCTCCCCGTTTTCCCTCCCCGGCGCCACCCTCGCCGGGCTCGCGCTTGCCGTGGCGCTCCTCGCCGCCGTGTCGGGCGCGTGGGCCGGGGCCGTCCTCCCGCTGGCGGTGCTGGCGGCCCTGCTCCGCGCCGCGGAAGGGGGGAGCGCCGGGAGGTGGGACGCGGCGGTGCTCCCGGCGGCGTTCGTCGTGGGGCGCTGGATGGGGAGGGACTCCCCGGAGGGGTGGGCGATGCTGCCGCCGCTGCTGGAGGCGCTCGCGCTGGCCGCGGCCGTGGCCGGGGCGCGGCGGGTGGTCCGCCGCCCGGAGGCCCGCCTCCGGGCGATGGAGGACGCCGTGCGGCGGCTGACCGGCGAGGACGGGACGGCGGAGCCGGCGCGCCTGGCGGGGGCGGCGCGGCGCCTGGAGGAGGAGATCGCCCGCGTGCTGCGCGAGGTGGACCAGCGGGGCGGCGCGCTCGCCGTGCTCGCCCGCGAGCTTTCGGCCACGGCGGCGGAGGTGGAGGCGTCGGCGGCGCTGGTGGGGAGCGCCGCCGGGGAGGTGGCGGAGCAGGCGGAAAGGCAGGTGGAGCTGGTGGTCCGCGCGCGCACCACCATGGAAAAGGTGGCGGAGGGCAGCGGCGGGCTGCAGACGGAGGCGAGCGGCTTCCTGGAGCGCGCCCGGGGACTGGCGCGGCGCGCCGACGCCCAGGCGGAGGAAGTGGAGCGCACCGGGACGCTGCTCCTGGAGGTGGGCGGCTCGTTCCGGGCCTCCGCCGGCTTCGTGGACGTGCTCCAGGGCGCGGGCGACGAGATCGGCGGCTTCGTGGGGACGATCCGGGAGATCACCGAGCAGACCAACCTGCTGGCGCTGAACGCGGCCATCGAGGCCGCCCGGGCCGGCGAGCATGGGCGCGGCTTCGCGGTGGTGGCCGACGAGAGCTCCGCGCAGAGCGGGATCGTCGCCACCGCCGCCGGTCAGGTGTCCACGAACGTGCAGACGGTGTCGGCGGGGTCGGAGCAGATGGGTGCCTCGATCCGCGAGATCGCGCAGAACGCCGCAGAGGTGTCGAAGGTGGCGGGCCAGGCGGTCACCGCGGCCGACGCCACCACCGCGACCGTCGCGAAGCTCGGCGAGTCCTCCCTCGAGATCGCCAGCGTCGTCAAGGTCATCACCTCCATCGCCGAGCAGACCAACCTGCTGGCGCTGAACGCCACGATCGAGGCAGCGCGGGCCGGTGAGGCCGGCAAGGGCTTCGCCGTGGTCGCGAACGAGGTGAAGGAGCTGGCGCAGGAGACGGCCAAGGCCACCGAGGACATCGCCAAGCGGGTCGAGACCATCCAGGCCGACACCGAGGGCGCGGTCCGGGCCATCGGCGAGATCTCCTCGATCATCGGCCTGATCAACGACTCGCAGAGCACCATCGCCGCTGCCGTGGAGGAGCAGACCGCCACGACGACCGAGATGAACCGCAACGTGGCCGAGGCCGCCACCGGCACCCAGGGCATCGCCGCGGCGATCACCGGTCTGGCCGCCGGCACCCAGGAGACCAACGCGCGGGTTGCCGATGCTCAGCGGGC
>JBEVLE010000230.1:0-6615 GCA_040509335.1 Longimicrobiaceae bacterium
GAGGGAGACTCACGCGGCATTTTGCGTGAGGCTCACTCCGGCGCAGGGAGACAGGCCGGCCGTTTGGCCTGGCTCCCGGAGCCCGCGGAGGAGACCGGCAGCAGTACCGCCGGGCTCCGTAGCGGTCCCCTCAGCCGCCCCCTCCCGAAAGCTACGTCACCGAAGAGCCCGAGCCGCCTTGACCGCCGCGTTGGCGTCCACGTAGCCGGCGCCCATCTCCCACTGCGCGAACCCGGTGATCCTGCGGGCGGTGGAGGACAGGATGGCGAGCGCCTGGTCCGGGGTGAGACGGCCGCCGGAGGCTTCCTCCATGAGGGCGACCACGCCGGCCACGTGCGGCGCGGCCATGGAGGTGCCCGACATGCAGGTGTAGCTCTTCAGGTTCTGGATGCCGATGTTGCAGCCGCCCAGGTCGGAGGTGGCGCCCAGCAGCGGGACCACGCCGGTGAAGGCGCGGGTGGACACGATGTTCACGCCCGGAGCGGTGACGTCCGGGTGGTACAGGGCGTCGCCGGGGACGCCGCGCGAGGAAAAGTCCGCCAGCACGCCGCCGCGGCCGTCCGCGCACGACGCGGCCGAGCCGGTGGGGTCCAGCACGCCGATCTTGCACCCGGCCGCCACGGAGATGACCGCGGGGTTCGCGCTGAGGTGGTTGAGGGTGTTCTCGCCGGGCCCGTCGTTGCCGGCGGCGAAGACCACGGTGATGCCGGCGTCGTGCAGCCGGGTCATGGCCTCGTTCACCGGGTCGGCCGGGTCGTAGGTCCCGGTGCCGCCCCAGGAGTTGTTCACCACCTGCACGTTGTACTCGTCGCCGTGCTCGAGGAGCCAGTCCACGGCCTGGAGGACGGAGGCGTACACCACGGTGGTCGCCTCGCCGGCGCTGAGCCCCACCAGGTGCGCGCCGGGGGCCACGCCGCGGTAGGCGCCGTAGGTGCTGGCGCCGCTCCCGGCGGCGATGCCGGCGACGTGGGTGCCGTGGCCGCTGGTGTTGTCGGTGCTCGGCAGGTTGGCCACGTACAGCTCGCCGCCCAGGCGGGGAAGGGCGGTCGTGTCCTCGGTGAAGTACGACAGGTTGGCGGTGAACTTGACGTTCTGCACCGTCTTGGTGCCGTAGGCCACGTCCGGGTTGCGGCCGTCGATGCCGCTGTCCAGGATGGCGATGCCGACCCCCTTGCCGGTCACGCCGGCGGCGTGCGCCAGGTCGGCGCGCATGGCGGCGACGCTCTCGCGCAGGAGCAGCGGCTGGCTGCGGTTGGCGTACACCCCCTGCACCCCGGGGAGCCCGTTCAGCTGCAGCACCTGCGCCGGGGTCGCCAGCGCCAGGAACATGGACAGGTGCCGGAACTCGATGACGCCGGCGCCCAGCGAGCGGGCGGCGCGCGACACGCCGGAGGTGGAGGTGCGCGCCGGGTCGTAGTTGACGATCACGGTGAGCCGGTCCAGCGGCGCGGCGGCGGCGAGCGCCGCGGCGAGCACCGGGTCCAGCGCGGACACGGATGCCGCCGGGGCGGCGGGGGCGGACGGCGCCGCGGTGGGCACGGCGTCCTGGCAGGCGGCCAGCCCCAGGGCGCAGGCGGCGGCGAAGAGGGTGCGCTTCATGGCTCGTTGTCCGTCGTGGGTCGTTCCGGGTGCGGCCGCCGCCGGAGTGCGGCGGCCTGGTGTCTCTGTTCTCTTCGCCGCTGCGGCGGCGCTCACGGGGTCCATGTCCATCGCCCCTGGAGGGGAGCGGTCTCCCGCGCCTGAGCCGGGGCGGCCAGGGGTGCGCGCGCCGCGGGGTGCCGGCGCTCCACCGTGCCGGCATCCGGCCGCCGCACCTCGCGGGAGACCGCGGGGGTTCCTGTCCGGGTGGGATCCAGGGTGACCGGCGCGATCGGCCGGTCGGCGGGGACCGCCGTCGCCACGGCGACCCGGCAGGCGGCGAGCCCGAGGGCGCAGGCGCAGGCGATCACGAAGTGTTTCATCGTCGTCGGTCCGCTGTCCGTCGTTCCGGGAGAGGGGCCGCCGCCCGGCGAAGGGCGGCGGCCGGTTCGCGTCGTCGTCCGTGCGTCAGCGGCGGACTGCCTTCACCGCCGCCACGGCGTCCACGTAGCCGGCGCCCTGCTCCCACTCGGCGTAGCCGGCGAGCGGCCGCGCGGTGCGGGTGAGCTGGCGGTACGCCTGCTCCGGGGTGAGGCGCCCGCGGCTGGCCTCCTCCATCAGGGCGATGATCCCGGTGACCACCGGCGCGGCCATGGAGGTGCCGGAGGCGCAGGTGAAGTGGTCGAAGTGCTCCACGCTGACCTGGCAGTCCCCCACGTCGCCGGGGAGGTCGGTGGAGTTCATCACCAGCCCCAGGGCGGCGCGCGTGGACACGATGTTGGCGCCGGGAGCGGTGACGTCCGGGTGGACGAGCGGGTCGCCGGGGATGCCGCGCGAGGAGAAGGAGGCCAGCACCGGCGCGCGCCCGGCGTTGCTCGCGTCCTCGCACAGCGAGACGGAGTTGGTGGGATCGGCCACGTACAGCTTGCACCCGGCCGCGACGCTGATCACCCAGGGTGCGGCGCTGTAGGGGTTGAGCGTGTTCTGGCCCGGCCCGCTGTTCCCCGCCGCGAACACCACGGCGATCCCGGCGTCGTAGAGCTTTTTCGTGGCGCGGTTGACGGGGTCCTCGGGGTCGTAGGCGCCCTCGATCCCCCAGGAGTTGTTGACCACCTGGATGTTGTACCTGTCGTGGTGCTCCAGGATGTAGTCGAAGCCGGCGAGCGTCCACAGCACGAAGAGCGCGTCGCCCGTGCCGATCCCCACCACGTGCGCGCCCGGCGCGACGCCCCTGTAGATGCCGTCGGACGAGCCGGCGCCGCTCCCCGCCGCGATCCCCGCCACGTGCGTCCCGTGCCCGGTGGAGGTCTCGCTGTTGGGGAGGTTTTCCACGAACAGCTCGGCGCCCACCGCCGGGGTGCTGGGGTCGAAGGTCACCAGCTCCCGCATGTCGGCCGCCACCTTGACGTTCTGCACCGTCTTGGTGCCGTAGGCGAGGCCGGGGTTGTACTGACCGTCCACGCCGCTGTCCAGGATGGCGATGCCCACGCCCTTGCCGGTGTAGCCCGACGCGTGCACCTGGTTTGCGCCCACGCTCTGCACCGCCTCGCGCAGCAGGTAGCGGAGCTGCCGGTTGGCGTACAGCGAGGTGACGCCGGGGAGGCCGCGGATGGAGGCGATCTGCGCCGGGGTGGCGAGCGTCGCGACCACCGGGAGGTGCTTGAAGGTGATGATCCCCGCGCCGGTGCCCAGGATGCGGCTGCCCAGCGCGCTTCCCGTGGTCTGCGTCTCGTCGAAGTTGACGATCACCTCCAGCCGCGACAGCGGGGAGGCCAGGTTGAGGGCCGTGGTGAGCGCCGGGTCCAGCCGGGCGCCGGGGAGCCCCAGGATGCGGGCGCCGCTTTCCGGGGGCGCGGTGAGGGCGCCGGTCCCGGACTGGTCCCGGCATGCGGCTGCGGCGAGCGCGCAGAGCGTCAGGGCGATCCACCTCTTCATCGTTCCCTCCATGTGCGGTCGTGTTCACTGCGGCCTCTGCCGGCCCGCCGGAAAGGCAAGCGGGGGACCGGATGGCACGCGCGCCCCGCCGCCTTCCCGGTGGAGCTGGACGGAGCCCGCGGGGCGCCGGGGGCGGAGCGGTGGTAAATGTCTGCAATGAAATCCGTTGGCGGGGAACGGAGCGCAAAGTGTTTCCCGGCCGGCGAGTGTGCCGATTGCCCGGGTGGTTGCGCGGCGCACCGCTGGGTGCTTTCTTGTAGGAGGAGTTCTGCACAAAAAATGTGAAAACCCTTTCACCATTCCGGGGCGCGCGCCGCCCAAAATTGGTGATGGACCCCGGGGCCCTCTTGCCCGCCCCGGGCGAGCCCCGCAGCGATCCCATGAACGACCTTTCACCCCCTCCCGCCCCCGGGCGTCAGGCCGCAGAGGCCACCTTCCGCCGCTTCGCCGTGGTGGGGACCGGCGCCGCGCTGGCGTGGGCCCCCGTGTGGTTCCTGTCAGGGGTGCCCTCCGTCGGCTCGGCGCTGCTGGCCGCGGGGGCGGTCATCGCCGCGGCGTACGCGGGCCGCCGGCGGCTGGGGCTGGAGCTGGCCGGCCACCTGGCGGTGGCGGCGGCGGTGGCCGCGGTGCTGGGGGTGGTGACCGTCACCGGGGGGATCGACGGCACGCGCGGGGTGTGGGTGTTCGTTCTCCCGGTGGCGATCGCGCTGCCGCTGGGGGTGCGGGCCGCGGCGGCGTGGGGGGCGGGGCTGGTGGCGGCGGTCGCGGCGATGTGGATGCTGGAGCTGCGCGGCTACCCCTTCCCCGACCTGGTCCCCGCCGAGCACCACGCCGTGGTGGGGGCGGCGGTGCACGTCACCGTGCTCGTCCTCATCCTGGTGCTTTCCCTCGCGTACGCGCGCACGCGGGCCACCACGGTGCGCAGCCTGCACGCAGCCAACCGCAGCCTGGAAGCGGTCTCCGCCGACCGGGAGCGGCGCGCCGGGCGACTGGCGGTGCTGGTGGACGTGGCGCGCATCCTGGCCTCCGAGCGCTCGCCGGACCGGCTGTACCGCGCCTTCTACGTGCAGGTGGGCCGGGTGCTGCGGCGCGACGCGTTCTACGTCGCCCTGTGGGACGAGGAGTCCGCGACGATCCGCTACCCGCTGATGTACGACGAGGGGGTGGAGTACCCGGGCGACCGGGTCCCCCTGGGCGACGGCCCCACCAGCCGCGCCATCCGCGAGCGGCGCACCGTGGTCTGCTCCGGCGAGGGGAGCGTGGAGGGCGAGCCGTGGGGGAACGCCGGCCGCCCGGCGCGCGCGGCGGTGCACGCGCCGCTGGTCAAGGAGGGGCGGGTGCTGGGGGTGCTGGGGGTGTTCAGCTACGGCGACCCCTACTCGGACGAGGACGTGCGCCTGTTCGAGTCGCTGGCCGACCAGGCTGCGGTGGCGGTGGAGAACGCGCTGCTGGACCGCAGGGTGAGCGAATCCGAGGCGCGCTTCCGCGAGGTGCTGTCCGCCATCGAGCGCATGGTGGGGCACGCCGTGGTCATCACCGACCTGGAGGGGCGGATCCAGTACGCGGGGGGGACGGAGAGCGTGCACGGCTTCCCCCCGGACGAGCTGGTGGGGCACCACGTTTCCGTGCTGGGGAGGAACGTCCCGGAGGCGGAGGCGATCTCGGACGCCTTCCTGGACGCCATGACGCGCGGCGAGCCCTGGACGCAGGCGGTGACCGCCACGCGCAGGGGCGGGGACAACTTCCCCATCCTGATCTCCGCGTCGCCGTACTACGGGCGCGGCGGGGAGCTCAGCGGGGTGGTGACCATCGGGGTGGACCTCACCGAGCAGGTGGAGGGCCAGCGCCGGCTGATGCAGTCGGCCAAGCTGGCGGCGATCGGCGAGCTGGTGGCCGGGGTGGCGCACGAGCTCAACAACCCGCTCACCGTGGTGAAGACCACGGCCACGCTGCTGGAAGCGGAGCTCGCCGGCGAGGCCGCCGCCGACGCCCGCGCCATCCGCGAGCACGCCGACCGGGCGGCGCGCATCGTCCGGGGGCTGCTGCACTTCGCGCGGCAGACGCCGCACGAGCGGCTCCCCACCGACCTGAACCTGGTGGTGGGCCGGGTCTGCCTGTTCCGCGAGGACGGCCTGCGCGCCCAGCACGTGGCGCTGGAAACGCGCTTCGCCCCGGACCTCCCCCTGACGCTGGCGGACGGCCCGCAGCTGGAGCAGGTGGTGCTCAACCTGGTCAACAACGCGGAGCAGGCCATCGTTTCCGGGCCGGGGCGCGGCAGGGTGAGGGTGACCACCGAGGCGGGCGAGGGCGTTCTCCGCTTCCGGGTGGAGGACGACGGCCCCGGGATCCCGGAGGAGGTGCGCGCCCGCATCTTCGACCCGTTCTTCACCACGCGCGCGGTGGGCGAGGGGACCGGGCTGGGGCTGGCCGTGTCGCACGGCATCGTGGCCGAGCACGGCGGCAGCATCACGGTGCGCTCGGAGCCCGGCGGCGGGGCGGTCTTCACGGTGGAGCTCCCCCTGGTGGCGGTGCCCGAGGAGGGCGCAGCGCCGCCGCCCTCCCCCGCCGGCGCGGAAGTCCCGCCCTCGCCCCGCCGGGTGCTGGTGGTGGACGACGAGCCCGGGCTGCGGCGCATCGTGCGGCGCTACCTGGAAACGCGCGGCCACCAGGTGGACGAGGCGGCCTCCGGCGCCGAGGCGCTGGAGCGGATCGCCGCCGCCGCGTACGACGCGGTGCTGCTGGACCTAAAGATGCCCGAGATGCCGGGCGACGAGCTGTTCCGCGTCCTCCGCGAGCGCCACCCCGAGACCGCCGCCCGCGTGGTCTTCGCCACCGGCGACGTGATCTCCCCCGCCCGCAAGGCGTTCCTGGACGGCAGCGGCCGCCCCGCGTTCGAGAAGCCGTTCGACCTGGGCGAGGTGGCGAGGGCGATGGAGGGGACGGCAGGGAACAGGGAATAGGGAACAGGGAATAGGGAACAGGGAACAGGGAACAGGGAACAGGGAACAGGGAACAGGGAACAGGGAACAGGGAACAGGGAACAGGGAACAGGGAACAGGGAACAGGGAACAGGGAACAGGGAACAGGGAACAGGGAACAGGG
>JBEVLE010000231.1:0-5610 GCA_040509335.1 Longimicrobiaceae bacterium
CCGGAGGCGGGGCCGGCGATTTGCAGGACCCGGCGCCGGGCGGGACGGAACTCCGGGCGGGGTCCTCAGTACCAGTTCCCAGCCCTGTACGATCACTCTCCTTCCAGCAGGCCGACCATGTTCGATCCCGTACGCGCCAAAGTCAGGCTGGTCGCCTTCACCGGGGCCGCCTTCGCGGGCGGCATCCTCCTCGCCTCGGGGATGGGGTGGACCGCCGGATCCCAGGCCGCGACCCTGTTCCAGACCGCCCCCACCCCCTCGCGCGCGGCGGTGCAGCCCGTCGCGGACCTGAGCCAGGCCTTCATCTCCATCTCCGAGTCGGTGACTCCGGCGGTGGTGAGCATCGAGGCGGAGCGCGCTCCGAGCTCGCGGCAGGTGCCGCAGGAGCTGCGGGAGCTGTTTCCCTTCTTCGAGGGGCCGCAGGGCCAGGGCGGCGGCGGCGGTGACGCCCGCCAGCTCCCGCCGGAGGAGTCGGGCGGATCCGGCTTCCTGATCACGGCCGACGGCTACATCATGACCAACAACCACGTCGTGGAGCGGGCCACCAAGATCGACGTGATCATGCAGGACAACCGGCGGCTGTCGGCCAAGCTGGTGGGCGCGGACCCGCTCACGGACGTGGCGGTGATCAAGGTGGAGGGGCGCTTCCCCGCCACCCGCATGGGCAGCTCCGAGGGATCGCGCATCGGGGAGTGGGTGCTGGCCATCGGCAACCCGCTGGAGCTGGGGACCACGGTGACCTCCGGGATCATCAGCGCCAAGGGGCGCGCGCTGGGGATCATCGGCCGGACCGCCGAGGAGAACGGCCAGTGGGCCATCGAGGACTTCATCCAGACCGACGCGGCCATCAACCCCGGCAACTCCGGCGGCCCGCTGGTCAACCTCCGCGGCGAGGTCATCGGCATCAACTCGGTGATCGCCTCGCGCACCGGGTACTACTCGGGGTACGGCTTCGCCATCCCCATCGACCTGGCGCGGCGCATCGGCGACGACCTGATCCGCTACGGGCGGGTGCGGCGCGCGGTGCTGGGCGTGCAGGTGCGCCCCATCACCCCGGAGGACGCGGAGGTCTACAAGCTCCCGCGCATCAGCGGCGTGCTGGTGCAGGACTTCGAGGGCGACAGCCCCGCCGAGCGCGCCGGCCTGCGGGAGGGCGACGTGATCGTCGCCGTCAACGGGCAGGCGGTGGAGGGGGTCGGCGAGCTGCAGCGCCGCGTCACCGGGTACAAGCCCGGCGAGACGGTCACCCTGGAGGTGATCCGCGGCGGCCAGTCGCGCAGCGTGCGGGTGCCGCTGATCGAGGCGTCGCTCGCGGCGCAGGCGACCGCCGCCGGCCGCACCCCGGAGCGCGCGGAGCGCCCCGCCCGGCCCGCCGAGCCGGCGTCCGTGTCCGCGGACAAGCTGGGGATCCAGGTGGCGCCGCTGACCGCGCAGCTGGCCACCCAGTTCGAGTACAGCAGGCCGGGCGGCGTGGTGATCACCGGGGCGGAGCGCTACGGGCCCATGGGCCGGCGCGGCTTCGGCCCCGGCTGGAAGATCGCCTCGGCGGACGGGCAGCAGATCGGCGACGTCCGCACCCTGCAGCGCATCGTGGACGGCAAGAAGCCCGGCGACCTGCTCTCCATGGTCCTGGAGAACCCCACCGGGCAGAAGACCATCGTCAACCTGCGCATCGAGAGCCCGCGGCAGTAGCCGCGCCCCGCGGCGCGGAAGCGGCAGCGGCCCCGCCCCGTCGGCGGGGCCGCCCGCGCATGGAGGTGCCGGGAAGACGGGGCATGCCAAGCACTTGGCCCCGGCGCGGGGTTTCGGTTGACCCCCTCCCGGCCCGGGTCTATATTTGACCGCTTGACGCCTGGGCGAAAGTGGCGGAACTGGTAGACGCGCCGGACTTAGGATCCGGTGGCTTTGCCGTGGGGGTTCGAGTCCCCCCTTTCGCACCATCTTCCCTGTCGACAGCCACTTCGAACGCCGGAACGATATTCGGATGTCTCCTGCCACCACCGAGCTGCAGATCTCCGTCCAGGAGCCGAACTCCTGGAGCCGCCGCGTGACCATCACCGTCCCCGCCGAGCGCGTCAACCGCACGCGGAGCGCCGTGACCACGCAGATCGCCCGCAACGTCCGGCTCCCCGGCTTCCGCAAGGGGCACATCCCCCAGCGGATCCTGGAAAAGCAGTTCGGGCCCAGCATCGAGCAGGAAACGCTGGACCGCGTGATCCAGGAGGCGTACCGCGAGGCGCTGGACCAGGAAGGGCTGCGCCCCATCACGCAGGGGATGATCGACAACGTCCACTACCACGACAACGCCGAGCTCCACTTCGAGGCCGAGTTCGAGGTGCAGCCGGAGGTCAAGCTGGCGCGGCTCGGCGGCTTCACCGCCACCCGCCCCGCCTCCGAGGTGGGCGAGGACGAGGTGGACTCGGTTCTGGAGCGCCTGCGCGACGAGCGCGGCGTGTGGGAGCCCCGTCCCGACGGCGAGAAGCCGGACTGGGGGGACCAGGTGCTGGTGGAGATCACCCCGCGCGACGAGGAGGAGCCGGAGACCAACAGCTACCGCTTCGTGCTGGGCGAGGGGCAGGCCATCCCCGAGGTGGAGCAGGCGATCCTGACGCTCGCTCCCGGCGAGGAGGGCGACTTCACGGTGCACTTCCCCGAGGACTTCGCGGACCCGGAGCAGGCCGGCAAGGAGCAGAACCTGCACCTCAAGGTGGTCTCGGTGCAGCGCAAGGACGTCCCGGGGCTGGACGACGACTTCGCGCGCTCGCTGGGCGACTTCGAGGACATGACGGCGCTGCGCGCCCGCGTCATGGAGGACCTGCGCGAGGAGTCCAAGCGGAATGCGGAGGCCGAGGTTCGCGGCCAGCTGGTGGGGCAGATCCTGGAGGCCAACGCCTTCGACGTCCCCGCCTCCATGGTGGACCGCTACCTGGACCTGATGACCGGCCAGGACGAGGAGCAGCTCGGCAAGCTCGGCGACGAGCAGAAGGAACAGATCTCGCAGTGGCGCGAGGCGCTGCGGCCGCAGGCGGAGGAGGGGCTGAAGCGCATGATGGTGGTGGAGCGCATCGCCGACGACCAGCAGCTCCGCGCCACCCAGGACGAGATCGACGCGCGCGTGGAGGAGCTGGCGCAGCGCGGCGGCCGCTCCCCGGGCGAGGTCTGGCTCCAGCTGGAAAAGTCCGGCCAGCTGCAGGCGCTGGAAAACGAGATCACCGAGGAAAAGGTCTTCGAGTACCTGAAGTCGCAGAACACGGTCGGCTGATCAGGCCGGCCGCATCATCCTGGAATCGGGACGAGCCCAAATGCCCATCTACGCTCCGTACGTCATCGAAAGGTCCAGCCGGGGGGAGAGGTCGTACGACATCTTCTCGCGGCTCCTGATGGACAGGATCGTCTTCCTGGGGACGCCGATCGACGACAACGTCGCGAACGTCATCATCGCCCAGCTCCTGTTCCTGGAGGCGGACAACCCGGACAAGGACATCTTCCTGTACATCAACTCCCCCGGGGGCTCGGTGTACGCGGGGATGGCGATCTTCGACACCATGCAGTTCCTCAAGGCCCCGGTGGCCACCATCTGCATGGGGCTGGCGGCGAGCATGGGCTCGTTCCTCCTGGCGGCCGGCGCGCCCGGGAAGCGCTCGGCGCTCCCCAACTCGCGGATCATGCTCCACCAGCCCTCGGGCGGGAGCCAGGGGACCGCGGCGGACATCGAGATCCAGGCCCGCGAGATCCTGTTCGTCCGGGAGCGGATGAACCAGATCTACGCGGCGAACACCGGGCAGACGGTGGACAAGATCCAGGAGGACCTGGACCGCGACCGCTTCATGTCCCCGGACGAGGCCAAGGAGTACGGCCTCATCGACCACGTCATCACCAAGCGCGGCGAGGTGGTGGAGGTACAGCACGAGGTGGCCGAGACTCGTTAGCGCGGGCCCCGGCACCTTCGCGAGCGAAGAGACCTCCGACGGAGCCGCGGCCCGTCGGGGGTCTCGTCGCTTCGCGGCCGCGCCGTCCAGAAACGCGCGCCCGCCGGTGGCACACGGCGTGCGGGCCGGTACCGGCCACGGCGCTGGGCGGCCCCGGCCCACGGCCGCCCAGCGTTGACCCTACCGGCCCGGGGGTCTATCTTGTGTACCGAGATCTCTCGCGCCTCCACCAGGACCGGATCGTGGACACCCGTGTCCCGCCGGACGGCGGCCGGGACCGGCAGCCAGCTCACGCGATCTTCCCGCCCCCGCCGGGGCGGGTCCGCGCCATTCGCCCAGTAGCCTTCCTCTATGCCCAGCGACAAGCACCTCCGCTGCTCCTTCTGCGGAAAGTCCAAGGACTCGGTGAAGCGGTTCATCTCCGGGCCCTCGGTCTACATCTGCAACGAGTGCATCTCGCTGTGCAACGAGATCCTCGCGGAGGAGGAGACCAAGGAGGCCGCCAGCACCGCGACGCCGGTGCCCTCCCCCCGCGAGATCAAGACGGTCCTGGACCAGTACGTGGTGGGGCAGGACGAGGCGAAGAAGTCGCTGTCGGTGGCGGTGTACAACCACTACAAGCGGGTGAACCACCAGGGCGTGATGGACGAGGTGGAGCTGGACAAGTCCAACATCCTCCTCATCGGCTCCACGGGCGTGGGGAAGACGCTGCTGGCGCAGACGCTGGCGCGGGTGCTCCACGTGCCCTTCACCATCGTGGACGCCACCACGCTCACGGAGGCGGGGTACGTCGGCGAGGACGTGGAGAACATCCTGGTGCGGCTGCTCCAGGCGGCGGACTTCAACGTGGCGGAGTGCGAGCGCGGGATCATCTACATCGACGAGATCGACAAGATCGCCCGCAAGAGCGAGAACCCGTCGATCACGCGCGACGTGTCGGGCGAGGGGGTGCAGCAGGCGCTCCTCAAGATCCTGGAGGGGACCACCGCCTCGGTGCCGCCGCAGGGCGGGCGGAAGCACCCGCAGCAGGAGTACATCCAGATCAACACCCGGCACATCCTGTTCATCTGCGGCGGGGCGTTCGACGGGCTGGAAAAGATCATCGAGTCGCGCACGGGCAAGCGCCAGATCGGCTTCTCGGCCAACGAGGGCGTGACCGAGGTGGACAAGGGGAACCCGTTCCGCGACGTGGAGCCGGAGGACCTGCTCCGCTTCGGGCTGATCCCGGAGCTGGTGGGCCGCCTCCCGGTGACGGTGACGCTGGACAACCTGGACGAGGACGCGCTGGTCAAGATCCTCACCGAGCCCAAGAACGCGCTGGTGAAGCAGTACCAGAAGATGTTCGGGATGGACGGCGTGGGGATCACCTTCGATCCGGACGCGGTGCGCGCCATCGCGCACCTGGCCATCGAGCGGGGCACGGGCGCCCGCGGCCTGCGCGCCGTGATCGAGAAGCTGATGCGCGACGTGATGTTCGACATCCCCTCGCGCGAGGACGTGCGCGAGGTGGTGATCACGCCGGAGTGCGTCAGCGACAGCGTCCCCCCGCTCCTGGTGCTCGCCGCCGAGCCGAAGCGGAAGAAGGAAGCATAAAGCCAGGGAAACAGGGAATCCCTTCCCTGCCCTGCACAACCCAAGGGAACAGGGAACAGCCTGCAACTGCATGCGTAGTTGCAGGCTG
>JBEVLE010000232.1:0-20036 GCA_040509335.1 Longimicrobiaceae bacterium
AGACATCCTCCGTGGCGATCCAGCGCAGGCCGGTCAGCTCCGGGGTGTGGGCGCACAGCCGCTCCGCCTCGTCCAGCAGCTCGCGCGTGGCGAGCGCCAGCGTGGGCGCGCAGTCCTCGACGATGCTCCGGAGGCGCGGATCGGTCTTGTTGCGGCGCGGCGGGTAGGCGGGGACGGCGGTCACGCCGGCGTAGAAGCAGCCGAAGAGCGCGGCGATGTACTCCAGACCCGGCGGGTAGAGCAGGAGCGCGCGCTCCCCGCGGGCGCCGAGCGCCCGGAGGCGGGCCGCGACCGCGCGGGCGCGCAGGTCCAGCTCGCCGTAGGTGACGTGCCCCTCCTCCACCTCACCGTTGAGCAAAAAGGTGTAGGCGGCCCGGTCCGGGTCTTCCGCCGCGCGGAGGCGGAGGAGCTCTACGAGCGTGGAGGCGTCGTGCGGATTCGGCATCTGAGCGCCAGGCGGCCGGGGGAGAGTTTCCTGCGCGGAGGGGTGGTAGAGCACCCCGCCGGGAGTCGCTTCTCAGCTCGCGCCGCCACCGGAAGGCCCGGCGATCAGCGCCTCTATCCAGGCTTCACAATTAACAACAGTCTGGAAATAATCGCAACGTCGCCATGAGCCGGGGGACCGGCGGGCGCGCATCCCACCGATCCCCGCTCTCTCCCGCGCGGCACCCTACCCGAGCGCCCGCTCCACCTCGGCGGCCAGCGTTTCCACCCGCGGCTCGCGGACCATGGTGTAGTGCGTGCCCGGGACGGTGCGCACCTCCAGCCCGCCCCGCACCACGCGCTCCCAGCCGCCGGCCCTCGTGCCCGACCCGCCCTCGGCGGCGCGCAGCAGGGTTGCGCGCCCGCCGTAGCTCCCCGGGCGGTACTCGTACAGCGCCCGCAGGTTGCTCCGGAACACGCCGTACAGCTGCCCCATCCGCGCCGGGTCCAGGCCGCCGGGGAGCAGCCCCGCCGCGCGGGCGTGCTCGAGCACCCGGCCCAGGTACGCCGCCCCGCCGGCGTCGCCGCTCTCCGCGTCCGGCGCGGGCAGCCGGTCCGCCGGGATCCCCAGGTCCTCCGCGAACGCCCGCACCAGCGGGAGATCGTCGCCCGGCGCGGCGAGGTGCGGTGCAACCAGATGGGGAGCGCGCGAATCGACGAGCACCAGCGCCTCCACCTCCTCGCCCGCGGCCTCCAGCTGCCGCGCCATCTCGAACGCGACCACGCCGCCCATGGACCACCCGCCCAGCCGGTACGGCCCGGCCGGCTGCTCGGCGCGGACCAGCGCCAGGTAGCCGCGCGCCACCTCCTCCACCGTCCCGCCGGGCTCCTCGCCCGGCTCGGTCCCGCGGGAGCGCAGGGCGAGCACCGGCTGCTCCGGGTGCAGCCTGGAGGCGAGCGCGGCGTAGGCCATGACGGTCCCGCCCACGGGGTGCACCAGGAAGAGCGGCGTGCGGCTCCCCCGGGCGCGGACGGGGACGAGCAGCGGCATCTCCCCGTCCCCGCCGCGGCGCACCACTTCGGCCAGGCGCTCCACGGTGGGCGCCGCGAAGAGCGACGCCGCCGGGACGCGCACACCCGTGGCCTCGCCCAGCCGGGTCGCGAGGTGCACCGCGAGCAGCGAGTGCCCGCCCAGGTCGAAGAAGCTGTCCCGCACCCCCACGCGGGCGACGCCCAGCACCTCGGCGAAGATGGCGGCGATCGTCACCTCCAGGTGATCGCGCGGGGCGATGCACGCTCCCGCCCGGTCCGCCGCGCCGCCGACCGGCGCGGGGAGCGCGCGCCGGTCCAGCTTGCCGCTCCCGGTCCGGGGAAGCCGCTCCAGCATGACGAAGTCGGCGGGCACCATGTACTCCGGGAGGCGCGACGCCAGGTGCGCCCGCAGCTCCGCCCGGCTCGCTCCCGCGCCCTCGTCCGCCGCCACGTACGCCACCAGGCGCCGGTTCCCCGGCGCGTCCTCCCGCGCCACCACCACGGCCTCGCGCACCCGCGGCAGCTCGGCGAGGACGGCCTCGATCTCGCCGGGCTCGATGCGGAAGCCGCGCAGCTTGACCTGGAAGTCGGTGCGCCCCAGGTACTCCAGCTCGCCGCCCGGCGTCCAGCGGGCGCGGTCCATCACCCGGTACATCCGCGCGCCACCCGCCGGCGCGAAGGGGTCCGGCAGGAAGCGCTCGGCGGAAAGGTCGGGCCGCCCCTGGTAGCCCCGGGCGAGCCCGTCGCCCGCCAGGTACAATTCGCCGGCGACGCCCACCGGCACCGGCTCCAGGCGGCGGTCCAGCACGTAGGCCCGCGTGTTCGCCGCCGGCCCGCCGATGAGCACGCGATCGGCGCCGCGCTCCACCAGGAAGTGCGTGGAGTAGGTGGTGTCCTCCGTGGGACCGTACAGGTTGCCCACCTTTTCCACCGTCCCCAGCGCGTACAGTCCCCGCGCCAGCGAGGCGGGGAGCGCCTCGCCGGCCAGGTTGAGGGTCCGGACGCTCGCCGGGATCCCGCCGCTGCGCAGCAGCTCGGCCGCGGCGCCGGGGACCATGCTCGCGTACACCACCGGCTCGCCCAGCGCGGGCAGCTCCAGCGCGTTCTCCGCCAGCACCACCGTGCCGCCCCACGCGAGCGTCCCGAACAGCTCCGCCACCGACACGTCGAAGCTGATGGAGGTGGCAAAGAGGACGGCGCGGCGCTCCTCGTCGGACACGATCTCCCGCAGCCAGTGCAGCAGGACGGCGACGGAAGCGTGGCGGATCATCACCCCCTTGGGCCGGCCCGTGGAGCCCGAGGTGAAGATGACGTGCGACAGGTTCTCGGGGTGGACGCCGCTCGCCGGCGCCACGTCGCACTCCTCCGCCGCGACGTCGATGAACAGCAGCGCGGCCGCGCTCTCCGGGAGCCTGCCGGCGAGCCCCGGCTCGGTCAGCACCAGCCCGATCCCGGCGTCCTCCAGCATCCAGCCCAGGCGCTCGCGCGGATACGCCGGGTCCAGCGGCACGTACGCGCCGCCCGCCCGGAGCACGGCGAGCAGGGCGACCGGCAGCTCCGGCGTGCGGCTCATGCACACGCCCACGCGGGTCTCCGGACCGACGCCGCGCCGGCGCAGCGCGTTCGCCAGGCGGGCGGACCGGCGGTCCAGATCGGCGTACGTCATCCGCTCCCCCCGCCAGGAAACGGCGACGGCGTCCGGGGTGCGGGCGGCCTGGGCGGCGAACAGGTCGTGCACGCACGGCCCCTCCGGGTACGGCCGCGCGGTGTCGTTCCACGCTTCCAGCACGCGGGCGCGCTCGGCGCCGCTCAGCAGCGCCAGCCCGGCGAGGCGCCCATCCGGCTCCGCCGCCATGGCCTCCAGAACGGCCTGCAGGTGCCCCGCCATGCGCGCGACGGTCGCGGCCTCGAACAGCGCCTCCCGGTACCCGAGCGCCCCGCCCACCCCGTCCCCCGTATCGGCGAGCACCAGCTCCAGGTCGAACCGGGCGGCGCCCCCGCCCGCGCCGAACGGTGCCACGCCGAGCTCTCCCAGCTCCAATCGCTCGCCAGCGGCGGACTGCTCCAGGGCGAAGGTCGCCTGGAAGACGGGCGTGTGCACCAGGCTGCGCTCCACGCCCAGCTCCTCCACCAGGCGCTCGAAGGGGAGGTCCTGGTGGGCGTACGCGCCCAGCGCCGTCTCGTGCACACGCCCCAGCAGCCCGGTCCAGGTCGGGTCGCCCGAGACGTCGGCGCGCAGGGCGAGCATGTTGACGAAGAAGCCGATCAGCCCCTCGGTCTCCCGGCGGGTCCGCCCCGCGACCGGGCTCCCCACCACCACGTCCTCCTGCCCCGAATACGTGGCGAGCAGCGCCTGCCAGCCGGCCAGCAGCGTCATGAACAGCGTGGTCCCCGCCCTGCGCGAAAGCGCCCGCAGCCCGTCCGACAGCCCGGGCGGGAGCGCCACGGCGTGGCTCGCCGCGCGCGGGCTCTGTCGGACGGCGCGGGGGTGGTCCGTCGGGACCTCCAGCAGCGGGGGGGCACCGGAAAGGCGCTCCTTCCAGTAGCCGAGCTGTGCGTCCAGCGCTTCGCCGGAAAGCCACCGGCGCTGCCACGCGGCGAAGTCGGCGTACTGGACCTCCAGCTCGGGCAGCGGCGACGGCTCGCCCCGGCGGAAGGCGGCGTACAGGGCGGAAACCTCGCGCACCAGCACGCCGCGGCTCCACCCGTCGCTGACGACGTGGTGGAGGGTGGAGCACAGCACGTGGTCCGCCGCGCCCAGCCGCAGCAGCGTGGCGCGCAGCAGCGGTCCGCGGGCCAGGTCGAATGGACGCAGCGCCTCCTCGGCGGCCAGCCGCAGGGCCTCGCCTTCGCGCGCCGCTTCCGGGAGACCCCGCAGGTCGAGCACCGGAAGCGGCACCGGCGCGGGCGGGTGGACGACCTGCACGGGGCGGCCGCCGTGCTCCGCGAACGTGGTGCGCAGCGTCTCGTGCCGCCGCGCCAGCGCGTCCAGGCCCGCCCGCAGCGCGCCGGTGTCCAGCGCACCCCGCAGGCGCAGCGCGTAGGGCATGTTGTACGCGGGGCTCCCCGGCTCCAGCCGGTCCACCACCCACAGCCGCTGCTGCGCGAACGACACCGGCAGCGGCGCGCCGTCGCGCGGCGTCGGCACGATCGGCGGGGCCGGCGAGGCGCCCGCGCCGCGGAGCGCCTCGATCCGCCGGGCCAGCCCCGCCACGGTGGGCGCCTCGAACAGCGCGCGCAGCGGCACCTCCACCCCGAAGGCCTGCCGTGCCCGCGACACGACCTGCGTCGCCAGCAGCGAGTGCCCGCCCAGGTCGAAGAAGCCCGCCTCCACGCTCACCCGCTCCGTCCCCAGCACCTCCGCCCAGATCCCCGCCAGCACCTCCTCCGCCGGCGTCCGCGGCTCCACGTGCTCTTCTCCCGTCCCGCTCTCCGGCGCCGGCAGCCGGCGCCGGTCCACCTTGCCGCTGGCGGTGAGCGGAACGCTCTCCATCACCACGAAGGCGCCCGGCACCATGTACTCCGGCACCTGCTCCGCCACGTGCGCCCGCAGCTCCGCCGGCGACGGCTCCGGCCCCGCCTCCGGGACCACGTACGCCACCAGCCGCGGCTGCCCGGGCACGTCCTCGCGCAGCAGCACCACCGTCTCCCGCACCCGCTCGTGCGTGCGCAGGACCGCCTCGATCTCCCCCAACTCCACCCGGTAGCCGCGCACCTTGACCTGGTGGTCCGCGCGACCCAGGAACTCGATCTCCCCGTCCGCGCGCCGACGCCCCACGTCCCCGGTCCGGTACAGGCGCGCTCCGGCCACGCCCCGGTGCGGGTCGGGGAGGAAGCGCTCCGCCGTCAGGTCGGGCCTGCCCAGGTAGCCCCGCGCCACGCCCACGCCCCCGATGTACAGCTCTCCTGCCACCCCCACGGGCACCGGCTCCAGCCACGCGTCCAGCACGTACAGCTGCGTGTTCGCCACCGCGCGCCCGATCGGCGGGTCGCCCACGTCGGCCGTGTAGGCGCTGGAGGTGTTGCGGATGCTCGCCTCGGTCGCCCCGTAGCCGTTGAAGTAGCGACGCCCCGGCGCCCAGCGACGCACCTGCTCGGCGGGGCACACGTCGCCCCCGGTGACCAGGGTGCGCAGCTCCGGCAGCGGCTCCACCGGCGTGGCCGCCAGCGCGGACGGCATGGTCTTGAGGTGGGTGATGCGCTGCTCCTTCAGCAGGCGCAGCAGGTCCTCGCCCGGCAGCATCGCCTCGCGGGGCGCCACCACCAGCTCGGCCCCGCTGGTCAGCCCGACGAAGACGTCGCCCACCGAGGCGTCGAAGTGCAGCGGCGCGAACAGCAGGCTGCGGTCGCCGGGGCCGGCGCCGTAGACGCGGGCCAGCTCGACGACGGTGTTGCCCACGCCGCCGTGCTCCACCAGCACGCCCTTGGGGCGGCCCGTGGAGCCCGAGGTGTAGATGACGTACGCCAGGTTGCCGGGGCGGACCCCGGTGCGCGGCGCCTCGTCGCTCTCACGGGCGATGCGCCCGGCCTCCGCGTCCACCCGGAACAGCGGGAGGCCGCAGTCGGCGAGCCGGTCGGCGAGCGATGCCTGGGTCAGCAGCAGGGTCGGGGCGGCGTCGCGGATCATGTAGGCGCGCCGCTCGGCGGGCAGCTCGGGGTCCAGCGGCAGGTAGGCGCCGCCGGCCAGCATCACCCCCAGCACGGCCACGATCGCCTCCGGCGCCGGGTCCATGCTGATCGCCACCCGCACCTCCGGCCCCACGCCCTCGCCTCGCAACAGGTTGGCGAGCCGGCAGGCGCGCGCGTACAGCTCGGCGTAGGTGAGGCTCTGCTCTCCGGAGCGCAGCGCGGGCGCGTCGGGCGTGCGCAGGACCTGGGCGTGCACCAGCTCGTGCAGGCACAGCTCGCCCGTGTAGCCGGTGTCGGCGCCGTTCCAGGCGTGCAGCAGCTGCTCGCGCTCGGCGCCCCGCAGCAGCGGCACCTCGGAAAGGCGCTGCCGGGAGTCGGATGCCATGGACTCCAGCAGGGTCTCCAGGTGGCTGGCCATCCGCGCGGCCGTTGCCGCCTCGAACAGCGCCGCCCGGTAGATGAGCGCGCCCGCAAGACCATCCTCCTCGTCCACCATCCGCAGGCTCAGGTCGAACTTGGTCTCCTCCAGCGGGTCCCCGAACGGCTCCAGCCGCACCGTCCCCAGCGACAGCCCCTCGTCCCGGACTGCGGCGCGGGCCAGCGCGAAGATGGCCTGGAAGACGGGCGCGTGCGTGAGGCTGCGCTCCACCGCCAGCTCGTCCACCAGCCGCTCGAAGGGCAGGTGCTGGTGCGCGTACGCCCCCAGCGCCGTTTCCCGCACGCGCCCCAGCAGCGCGGCCCAGGTGGGATCGCCCGCGAGGTCGCCGCGCATGGGCAGCATGTTGACGAAGAAGCCGATCAGCCCTTCCAGCTCCACGCGCGTGCGCCCGGCGATGGGCGTGCCCACGACCACGTCCTCCTGTCCCGCGTAGCGGACCAGCAGCGTCTGCCAGGCGGCCAGGAGCGTCATGAACAGCGTCGCGCCCTCGCGCCGCGAGAGCGCGCGCAGCCCGGCCGCAACGGTGTCCGGGAGCACGAAGCTGTGCATCCCCGCGCGGGTGCCCTGCGCGGCGGAGCGCGGGCGGTCGACCGCGATCTCCAGCAGCGGCGGGGCGCCGGCCAGCGCATCCTTCCAGTAGCCGATCTGCTCGTCCAGCACCTCGCCGGAAAGCCACTCGCGCTGCCACACGGCGAAGTCCGCGTACTGCACCGGCAGCTCGGGGAGATGCGCTTCCTCGCCGCGGCTGAAGGCGGCGTAGAGGGCGGAAACCTCGCGCACCAGCACGTCCATGCTCCAGCCGTCGGTGACCACGTGGTGCAGGGTGAAGCACAGCACGTGGTCGTCGTCGTCCAGACGCAGCAGCGTGCAGCGCAGCAGCGGCCCGCGCGCCAGGTCGAAGGGCAGCAACGACTCCTCGGCCGCGAGCCGCGCAGCCTCGATGTCCCGGTCGGCTCCCGGCAGGCCGCGCAGGTCCAGCTCCACCAGTTTCACCGGCGCGGCCGGGTGGACGACCTGCACGGGCGCACCGTCGCGCTCCTGCAACGTCGTCCGCAGCGTCTCGTGCCGCCGCACCAGCGCGTCCACGCTCGCCCGCAGCGCCGTGACGTCCAGCTCGCCGCGCAGCCGAAGCGCGCCCGGGACGTTGTAGGCGGTGCTCCCCGGCTCGATCCGGTCCACCACCCACAGCCGCTGCTGCGCGAAGGAAAGTGGCAGCGCCCCGTCGCGCGGGGCCCGACCGATCGGCGGCGCCGCCGATGTGCCCGCGCTCCGCAGCACCTCGATCTGCGCGGCCAGCCCCGCCACCGTGGGCGCCTCGAACAGCGCCCGCAGCGGCACCTCCACCCCGAAGGCCTGCCGCGTGCGCGACACCACCTGCGTCGCCAGGAGCGAGTGCCCGCCCAGCTCGAAGAAGTTGTCCCCCCCGCCTACGCGCTCCACCCCAAGCACCTCCGACCAGATCCCCGCCAGCACCTCCTCGGCCGGCGTGCTCGGCGCCACATACCGGACCTCCGACCCGTACTCCGGTGCAGGAAGCGCACGCCGATCCAGCTTGCCGTTCGGCGTCAGCGGCAGCGCCTCCAGCGCGACGAACGCGGACGGCACGAGGTACTCCGGAAGGCGCGCCGACAGCTGCGCCCGCAGCTCTCCGGTCGAGACCTCGATCCCCGGTCGGACAACGAAGTAGGCCACCAGGCGCTTCTGCCCCGGCGCGTCGTCCCGCACGACGACCGCCGACTCCCGCACCGCCGGCACTGCCGCGAGCACGGCCGCCACCTCGCCCGGCTCGACGCGGAACCCGCGGATCTTCACCTGGGCGTCCGCCCGCCCCAGGAACTCCAGCTCCCCCGTGGCCAGCCACCGCACCCGGTCGCCGGAGGCGTACAGCCGCGCCCCGGCATCCGCCGAGAACGCGTCCGGCACGAACCGGGTCGCCGTCAGCTCCGCCTGGCCCAGGTAGCCGCGCGCCACGCCCGGTCCGCCCACGTGCAGCTCGCCCGGCACGCCGGTCGGCACCGGCTCGCCCCACGCGTCCAGCACGTACACCCGCCGGTCTCCCACCGGGCGCCCGATGGGCACCTCCCCGCCCGCCACCTCGCCGCCCACCACGTGGCAGGCGGTGAACACCGTGCACTCGCTCGGCCCGTAGCCGTTGACCAGCCGCACCCCCGGATGGCGCTCGCGCGCCCGCCGCAGGTGCGCCGCGGAGACCGCCTCGCCGCCCGTCATCACCTGCCGCACGCCGTCCAGCAGCTCCGGGCGCGTGTCCACGACCAGGTTGAACAGCGCCGCGGTCAGCCACAGCGTGGTCACCCCGTGCCGCTCCACCTCGCGCGCGAGTCCCTCCGGGTCCAGGCTCGGCCCCGCGTACAGCACGCAGCGGCCGCCCGTCAGCAGCGCGGGCCACAGCTCCAGCGTCAGCGCGTCCCACGAGACCGAGGAGTGCTGGAGGAGCACCTGCTCCGCGTCGAAGCGGGCGTACTCCGCGCCGCGGAAGAAGCCGGGGATGGCCCGGTGCGGCACCTCGGTGCCCTTGGGAAGGCCCGTGGAGCCGGAGGTGTAGATGACGTAGCACAGGTGCTCGGGCGTGACCTGCACCGCGGGCGCCGTGTCCGGCTCCCGGGTGACGCGCTCGCGCTCCGCGTCCACGCACAGGACGTCCAGCCCGGCCGGGAGGCGATCGCGCAGGGCGGCGCGGCTCAGCACTACGGGCGCGGCGAGGTCCTCCAGCAGGAGCGCCAGGCGCGCGGGCGGGAGCTGGGGGTCGAGCATGGCGTACGCGCCGCCGGCCTTGAGGATCGCGAGCATCGCCACGACCATCTCCAGGCTGCGCGCCAGGCACACGCCCACGCGCACGTCCGGCCTGACACCGTGCTGCCGGAGCACGTGCGCCAGCTGGTTGGCGGCGCGGTCCAGCTCCGCGTAGGTGAGCGACGCGTCCCCGTGGACGATCGCGACCGCCCCGGGCGTGCCGGCGGCCTGCACGGCGAACAGCTCGTGGATGCAGGCCTGCGGGAGCGCGGGCGCGGCGGCGTTCCAGGTCTCCAGCACCTGCACGCGCTCCGCCCCGCGCAGCAGCGGCACCTCCGAGAGGCGCCTGCGGGGGTCGGCCGCCATCGCCTCCAGCAGGGTCGCCAGGTGCCCGGCCATGCGCGCCGCCGTCGCCGCGTCGAACAGCGCTTCCCGGTAGGCGAGCGTCGCTTCGAGCGCCGCCGGCTCGTCCGTCACCGTCAGCTCCAGGTCGAACTTGGCCGCGCCGGGCCCGCTCTCGAACGGTTCCAGCTCCAGGCCGCCCAGCGAAAGCGCCGGCTCCGCCCCGGCCCGGTTCAGCGCGAACGTGGCCTGGAAGACGGGCGTGTGCGCCAGGCTGCGCTCGGCGCCCAGCTCCTCCACCAGGCGCTCGAAGGGCAGCTCCTGGTGGTCGAAGGCGCCCAGCGCCGCCGCCCGCGTCCGCCCCAGCAGCTCGGTCCACGAGGGGTCGCCGGACAGGTCGGCGCGCAGGGGGAGCATGTTGACGAAGAAGCCGATCAGCCCCTCCAGCTCGGCCCGCGTCCGCCCGGACACGGGGGTGCCGACGACCACGTCGTCCTGCCCGGCGTAGCGCGCCAGGAGCGCCTGCCACCCGGCGAGCACGGTCATGAACAGCGTGGTGCCCGCGCTCCGCGAGAGCGCCCGCAGGCCGTGCGACGCCGCCGCCGGGAGGGTCAGCGCGTGCGTGCCGGCCCCGGCGCCGCGCCCCGCCGCGCGGGGGCGGTCGGTCGGCGCCTCCAGCAGCGGTGGCGCGCCGGCCAGGTGCTCCCTCCACCAGCCCACCTGCTCCTCCAGCACCTCGCCGGAAAGCCAGGCGCGCTGCCAGACCGCGTAGTCGGCGTACTGCACCGGCGGCTCCGGGAGCGCCGGCTCCCCGCCCCGGCTGAAGGCGCCGTACAGGACCGAGACCTCGCGCACCAGCACCTGCATGCTCCAGCCGTCGCTGACCACGTGGTGCAGCGTGAACAGCAGCACGTGCTCCTCGTCGCCCACGCGCAGCAGCGTGCTCCGGAGCAGCGGGCCCCGCGCCAGGTCGAACGGACGCAGCGCCTCCCCGGCCGCCAGCCGCCCGGCTTCGGCCTGGCGGGCGGCTTCCGGCACGCCGCGCAGGTCCAGCTCCCGCAGCGCGACCGGAGCCGCCGGGTGGACGACCTGCACCGGCACGCCGCCCTGCTCCGCGAGCGTGGTGCGCAGCGCCTCGTGCCGCGCCACCAGCGCGTCCAGGCTGGCCCGCAGCGCCGCCGTGTCCAGCGCGCCGCGCATGCGCAGCGCGAAGGGCAGGTTGTAGGCGGGGCTCCCCGGATCCAGCCGGTCCACGAGCCACAGGCGCTGCTGCGCGAACGACGCGGGGAGGGCGCCGCCGCGCGGCACGCGCTCCAGGCCGGGGGCGGCGGCGGCGCCCGCGCGCCGGAGCGCGTCCACCCGGCGCGCGAGCCCGGCCACCGTGGGCTCGGCGAACACCGTCCGCAGCGGCAATTCGGCGCCGAGCGCCCGCCGCACGCGGGACACCACCTGCATGGCGAGCAGCGAGTGCCCGCCCAGCGCGAAGAAGTTCTCTTCCACCCCCACGCGGTCCAGGCGCAGCGTTTCCGCCCAGATCCCGGCGAGCACCTCCTCCGTGGCCGTGCGGGGCGCCGCGTACTCCGCCCCGCCGCTCCACTCGGGGGCGGGGAGCGCGCGGCGGTCCACCTTGCCGTTGGGCGTGAGCGGGAGACGCTCCAGCGCCACGATCGCGCCGGGGACCATGTGCTCCGGGAGACGCTCCCGCAGCCAGGCGCGCAGCTCCCGCGCGGCGATCCGCTCCCCGGCCGCCGCCGACACGTACCCCACCAGCGTCTTTTCCCCGCGGGCGTCCTCCCGGACCACGACCGCGGCCTCCCCCACCGCCGGGTGCGAGCCGAGGACGGCCTCCACCTCGCCCGGCTCGATGCGGAAGCCGCGGATCTTGACCTGCTGGTCCACGCGCCCAAGGAACTCCAGGTTGCCGTCGGGGAGCCGGCGCACCCGGTCTCCCGTACGGCACAGCCGCGCGCCGGGCGCGTCCGCGAAGGGGTGCGGGACCCAGCGCCCGGCGGTCAGCGCCGGGTGGCCGCGGTAGCCGCGCGCGAGCACCTCGCCGCCCAGGTACAGCTCCCCGGGGACGCCCTCCGGCACCGGCTCGCCGCCGGCGTCCAGCACGTGCGCCTCCGCGTTGGCGAGCGGGACTCCGATGGGCACGCTGGGCCAGCGGGAGCCGTCCTCGCCCGCCGGCAGCATCACGGTGGTGGTGGCGACCGTGGTCTCGGTGAGGCCGTAGCCGTGCAGGAGCGGCCGCCCAAGCTTCGCCCACTGCGCCAGGCGCTCGGGGAGCACCCGCTCGCTCCCCATCGCCACCAGCCGCAGCGTCCCGGGGAGCTCGTCGCCGTCCTCCACCGTCTGCCGCACCCACTCGTGCCAGAAGGCGGTGGGGAGCTCGGCGATGGTGACCCGCTGCTCCTCCAGCACGCGCGTCAATTCCGCCGGCGAGCCCGGCGCCTCCCCCTCGGGAAAGACGACGCACGCGCCGCTCGTCCACGCGGGGAAGACCTCCTCGATCATCACGTCGAACGCCGGCGAGGCGAACTGCAGCACCCGGTCCTGCGGGGTGTAGCCGATCCGCTCGCGGATGCCGTCGATGAAGCACACCAGCGAGCGGTGCGACACCATCACCGCCTTGGGGCGGCCGGTGGAGCCGGAGGTGTAGATCAGGTAGGCGAGCGCGTCGGAGCCCATCCGCGGCGCGGCCGGGGCGTCCACGGGGTCCGGCGCGCCGTCGTCCACGCACAGCACCCCGGCGGCGCCCGCGGGGAGCCGGCCGGCGAGCTCCGAGCGCGTCACCACCACGCGGGCGTCGCTGTCCTCCAGCAGGTATTCCAGCCGCTCGCGCGGGTACGCCACGTCCAGCGGGAGGAAGGCGCCCCCGGCGCGGAGCACGGCGAGCAGCGCCACGCCCAGCTCCGCCGAGCGGTCCAGGAAAACGGCCACCGGCATCTCCGGCCCCACGCCCGCGGCGCGCAGGCGCGACGCGAGGCGCGCGGACGCGGCGTCCAGCTCGCCGTAGGTGAGGGTGCGGGCGCCGCACGCCACCGCGGCGAGGTCGGGCGCGGCCGCGGCGCGCGCGGCCACCAGCTCGTGCACCAGCGCTTCCCGCGCGAACGGGCGCGCGCCCCCGCGCCCCGCCTCCAGCACCCGCGCCCGCTCGTCCGGGCGCAGCAGCGAGAGCTGCGCGAGGCGGGTCCCCGCGTCCCCGGCCATCCCCTCCAGCACCGTTTCCAGCTGCCGCGCCAGGTCACGCCCCGTTTCGGTCGCGACGCGCCCCGCGTCGTGGCGCAGCTCCAGCGCGAGCCGGTCCCCGGGGACCGCGGTCAGCACCAGCGGGAAGCCGTTTTCCTGGATGCTGCGGTCCACCGACACCCGCAGGCCGTCCTCCCCTCCGCCCGTGCCCGCGCCCATGGGGTAGTTCTCGAAGGCGACCAGGCTCTCGAACAGGGGCTCCCCGGCGGGAGCTCCGCTCCACCTCTGCACGTCGGCCAGGGGCGCGTACTCGTGCTCGCGCGCCTCCACCTGCTCGGCCTGAAGCCGCCGCAGCCACTCCCGCAGCGTCGCCGCTCCCTCCACCCGCGCCCGCACGGGGAGCGTGTTGATGAACAGCCCCACCATCTCCTCCACCCCCTCCAGCTCCGCCGGCCGCCCCGCGACCGTCGTCCCGAACACCACCTCCTCCTCGCCCACGTGGCGCGACAGCAGCAGCGCCCACGCGCCCTGCACCACGGTGCCCAGCGTCACGCCCAGCCGGCGCGCCTGCTCCTGCAGCGCGCCCGTCAGCGCGATGGGGAGCTCGCGCTTCACCGTGGCCTGTCCCGCGGCGCCCCCCCTGTCCGCCGCGCGGGCGCCCGGCAGCGGGGTGGGGGCGGTGAAGCCGGCCAGCGCCGTCCGCCAGTATTCCTCCGAGCGCGCCAGGTCGCGCGCGGCGAGCCACGAAACGAACTCGCGGTACGGCCGGGCGCCGCCCGGCGCGGCCGGCTCGCCCCGCCGGTGCGCATGGTACAGCTCCAGCACGTCGCGGAGGAGCACCGGCAGGCTCCACCCGTCCAGCACCAGGTGGTGGTGCGTCCACGCCATCCGGTGCTCCCGCTCGCCGGTGCGCAGGAGCGCCACCCGCATCAGCGGCGCTTCCGCCAGGTCGAACCCCTCGCGCCGGTCCCCTTCCAGGTACCGCTCGATCCACGCTTCCCGCTCCTCCGCGCCCAACCCCCGCAGGTCTTCGCGGCGGAAGGGCACCCGCGCCTCGCGCCGGACCACCTGCAGCGGCCGGCGCAGCCCCTCCCACTGGAAGCCGGCGCGCAGCACTTCGTGGCGCGCGGCCGCGCTCCGCCACGCCCGCTCCAGCGCCTCCGGGTCCAGCTCGCCCCGCAGCCCGACGACGAGCTGGCTCACGTAGATGCCCGTCCCCGGCGCGAACAGGCTCTCGAAGAGCAGCCCCTCCTGCATGGGGGTGACCGGGTACACGTCCTCCACGCCGCGCCCATTCCCCAGCCGGGCGTCCAGCTCCGCCTGCGTCAGCCGGGCGAGCGGGAAGTCGGAGGGGGTGACGCCGCCCGCGCCGGGCTCGCGGCAGTGCGCGACCAGCGCGCGCAGCTCGGCGGCGAAGCGCTCCGCGACGCGCTCCACGGTGGCGCGTTCGTGCACCTCGCGGCCGTACATCCAGTCCATGCGCAGCTCGCCCTCGAACACCATCCCGGTCACCTCCAACCGGTGGCCGCGTGGTCCGCGGGGGGAGCGGTCGGGGCCGCGGGACTCCGCGGCGGGGCGGAAGAGCGCGTCCCCGCCGACGGTGCCGTCGAGCTGGCCCAGGTAGTTGAAGAGGATCCCGGGCGCGGGGATCGCCGCGAGCCGCGCGCGCACGGCGGGGTCGGGGTGCAGGTGGCGGAGCACGCCGTGGCCGACGCCCCGCTCCGGCACGGCCCGCAGCTGCTCCTTGATGGACTTGAGCGTCTCTCCGGGACCGTGGCCCGGATCGGTTTCCAGGAGCAGCGGGACGAGCGAGGTGAACCACCCCACGGTGCGCGACAGGTCCACGCCGGGGAACAGCTCCTCGCGGCCGTGCCCCTCCAGGCTCACCAGCACCCGCCGGCCGCCCGTCCACGCGGCGAGCGCGCGGGCGAGGGCGGCCAGGAGGAAGTCGTTGACCCCGGTGCGATAGGCGGCGGGGGCCTCGTGCAGGAGCGCCCGCGTCTCCTCCGCGGTGAAGCGGACGCTGACCTCGCGCATCCCCCCCTCCGGGTCGGGGCCGTCGCGGTCCACGGGGATGGGGGCCGCGTCCAGGCGGCGCGCGTCGGTCCAGTACGGCAGCTCCGCGGCCAGCTTGTCCGAGCCCGCGTAGGCGGCCAGGCGCCGCGCCCACTCGCGGAACGAGGTGGTCTTCGGCGGAAAGCGCGCCGGTTCCCCGGCGCGGAGCTGACGGTAGGCGCTTTCCAGGTCTTCCAGGAGCACGCGCCAGGAGATGCCGTCCACGGCCAGGTGGTGCACCACGATCATCACCCGCTGCGACGACCCCGCCCCGCACTCCATCAGCCCCACGCGGAACACGGGACCGCGGGCCAGGTCGAGCCCCGCCTGGAGCGCGGCGGCGGCCTGTTCGATCCGGGCCGCCAGCCCGTCCGCGCGGACGCCCGCCAGGTCGACGACGGAGAACGGCGCCGTGCAGTCCGCCGGGCCGCTCGCCTGGCTCCACCCGTCCGCCGTGCGCGCGAAGCGCAGCCGCAGCGCGTCGTGGTGCACCGCCAGCGCGGCGACGGCGCGAGCCAGCAGCGCCGCGTCCAGCGCCTCCGCGGGCGCCAGCAGCACCGCCTGGTTGTAGTGGTGGGGATCGGGGAGATCCTGCTCCAGCAGCCAGCCCTGGATGGGGGTCAGCGGGACCGGACCGACCACCGCTCCCTGCTCCGCGGCCGCCGCGGCGGCGGTCCCGGCGACCGCCGCGAGCGCCGCCACCGTCTGGTGCTGGAAGAGCTGGCGCGGGGTCACGCGCACTCCCGCCCGGGCGGCGCGCGCCACCACCTGGATGGCGAGGATGGAGTCGCCCCCCGACTCGAAGAAGTTGTCGTGCACGCCCACCCGCTCCACGCGCAGCACGTCGGCCCACACCGCCGCCAGCGCGGCCTCCGCGGGGGTGCGGGGCGCGGCGAAAGGGCGCTCCCCGTTCCGCCGCGAGGCGTCGGGCGCGGGAAGGGCGCGCCGGTCCAGCTTGCCGTTGGGGGTGAGCGGGAGCCGGTCCAGCGCGACGAACGCCGCGGGCACCATGTACTCCGGGAGCCGCCCGCGCACCCAATCGCGCAGCTCCGCCGGGGAGGGCACGGCGGCCGCCGGCGCGGCGACCAGGTAGGCCACCAGCCGGCGCTCCCCCGGCATGCCGGAGGCAGCATCCTCGCGCGCCGCGACGGCGGCCTCGGCGACGGCGGGGTGGGCCTCCAGCGCGGCCTCGATCTCGCCGGGCTCCACGCGGTGGCCGCGCACCTTGACCTGCTGGTCCGCGCGCCCCACCACCTCCAGGAGCCCGTCCGGGCGGCGGCGCGCCAGGTCGCCGGTGCGGTACAGGCGCGCCCCGGCCGTGCGCGGGCACGCGAACGGATCGGGGACGAAGCGCTCGGCCGTCAGGTCGGGGCGCCCCAGGTACCCACGCGCCACGCCCTCGCCCCCGATGAGCAGCTCGCCGCGGACGCCCACCGGCACCGGCTCCAGCGCCCGGTCCACCAGGTGGATGCGGGTGTTCGCGACCGGCGTCCCCACCGCGATCCCGCCATCCGCCGACCGGATCCGGTGCGTCGCGGACCACACGGTGGTTTCCGTGGGCCCGTACATGTTGTGCAGCTCGCCCACGCCGGCCGCCAGGGCCTCCGCCGCCAGCGGCGCCGGGAGCGCTTCGCCCCCCAGCAGCAGCCTGCGCAATCCGCCGAGCGCGCGCGGCGCGTCCTCGTCCGGGAGCACCGTCCGCAGCGCGGACGGGGTGCACTGCAGGTGCGTGGCCCCGTGCCGCACGATCGCCGCGGCGAGCGAGGCGTCGTCCCCGTCCTCCGCGGCGGGCTCCGCCGCGCGGCGGCGCACCCCGTCCAGGCGCTCCAGCGCGGCCAGCGCGGCGCCGGTCTCCACCCCGAAGTCCACCAGGCAGGCCAGCTCGTCCACCCCGGCCTCTCGCAGCCGATCCACCGTCGCCAGGCACTGCTCCTCCGTCCCCATCAGCCCCGCCGAGCCGTAGTAGCGCTCGAAGGCGTGCTCCAGGAGCGCGTCCATGTCCTCGGGCGCGAGCGCGTCGAAGTCGGCGACGCCCATGGAGCGCGCCAGGCCGCGGATCAGCCCGACGGAGCTGGCGAGGTAGCGCTTGAACGGCTCGCGCACCGTCGCCCGCACCTCCTCCTCGCTCGGGCCCACGAAGGTGTGCAGCATCAGCGTCACGCGCCCCGATTCCGGGTCGCGCCCGTGGCGCCGCAGCGCGTCGCGGTACAGCGCGACCCTGGCGGCGAGCTCGTCCACCGACTGCCCCAGGAGATGGGTGAGGACGTTGTACCCGCGCTCCCCGGCGGCCTCGAAGGTTTCCGGGCTCCCGGCGGAGGTGATCCACACCGGCAGCTCCGCCTGCACCGGGCGCGGCAGCGTGCGCACCTCCACCTCGTCGCCGGCGCCGCCCACCATGCGCACCGCCTCGCCGCGCCACAGGCCGCGCACCTCCTCGATGCCGCGGAGCATGACCTCCTTGCGGTCGGCGTAGCTCCCCGGGGCCAGCACGAAGTCGTCGGCGTGCCACCCGGAGGCGAAGGAGATCCCCACCCGCCCCCGCGACAGCACGTCCACCACCGCCCACTCCTCCGCCACCCGCACCGGCGGGTGCAGCGGGAGGACCACGCTCCCCGCGCGGATCCCCACGCGCTCCGTCACCGCGGCCACGGCGGCCCCGGTGACCGACGGGTTGGGGTACAGCCCGCCGAAGGCGTGGAAGTGCCGCTCCGGCGTCCACACCGCCGCGAAGCCGTTGCGGTCGGCGAACTTCGCCCCCTCCATCAGGAGCCGGTACCCGTCGGCGGCGTCGCCGCCCGCGCTGGCGAAGTAGAAGAGCGAGAATTCCACCGGCCGCGTGGAGCGCCGCGCCCGCGCCGGCGCCGCGCCCCCGTCGGGGTGCACCACCACCCGGAAGCCGCGCGACAGCGTCCACAGCAGCTCCAGCACCGAGATGTCGAACGACATGCTGGTGACCGCCATCCACGTCCCCGGCCCGCCGCCCACGCGCTCGTCCATCGCCGCGAAGAAGCTGAGCGCGTTGCGGTGCGTGACGCCCACGCCCTTGGGGGTGCCGGTGGAGCCGGAGGTGTAGATGACGTAGGCGAGATTCTCGGGAGACGGCGGGCGCGAAAGTGCGTCCCCGGCCGGCGCTCCGCCGTCTTCCCCGTCCGCCGCGACCACGTCAACGCCCTCCGGGAGCAGCGCGCGCTGGCGCTCCCCGGCGACGGCCACGCGCAGGCCGGCGTCGCGGACCACGTGCCCGAGGCGCTCGCGCGGGTAGGACGGGTCGAGCGGGACGTACGCCCCGCCGGCCTTGAGCACGCCCAGCAGCGCCACCACCAGCTCCGCGGAGCGCTCGGCGCACACGGCCACCCGCGACTCGGGGCCCACGCCGCGCGCCCTCAGGTGGTGCGCGAGGCGATTGGCCGCGCGCTCCAGCTCGGCATACGTCAGCGTCTCCCCCTCGTAGACCACCGCCGCCGCGTCCGCGGTGCGCTCCGCCTGCCACGCGAACAGTTCGTGCACGCACGCCTGCGGGAACGCCGCGGCGCCGTGTGGGGCCAGCAGCTCGGCACGCTCGCCGGGCCGCAGCAGCGACAGCCCCGAAAGGCGCCGGCCCGGGTGTTCGGCCACGGCCTCCAGGAGTGCCTCCAGGTGCCCCGCCAGCCGCTCCGCCACCTCGTCGTCCACCCGGCTGCGGTCGTAGCGGATCTCCACCGTCAGTTCCGCGCCCGAGCGCGCCACCACCACCAGCGGGTAGTTGGACTGCTCGATCCCCCTCGTCGTGCGCACCCGCAGTCCCCCGGGGCGGCTCGCGAGCTCCCGGACCGCCTGGTCGATCGGGTAGTTCTCGAAGACCACCAGGCTCTCGAACAGCCCCTCCCCGGCCGGCACCTCCCCCCACTTCTGCACCTGCGCCAGCGGCGCGTACTCGTACTCGCGCGCCTCCACCTGCTCGCGCTGAAGCCGTCCCAGCCACTCCTCGAGCGGCGCCTCCGGCTCCAGCCGCACCCGCACCGGCAGCGTGTTGATGAACAGCCCCACCGCCTCCTCCGCCCCCGGCAGCTCCGGCGGCCGGCCCGAAACCGTGGCCCCGAAGACCACGTCCTCCTCCCCGGTGTAGCGCGACAGCAGCAGCGCCCACGCCCCCTGCACCACCGTGCCCGGCGTCACGCCCCAGCGCCGCGCCTGCTCCTGCAGCGCCCGCGTCCGCTCGTGCGTAAGTGCCAGCTTCGCCGCGCCGTGGCCGCGCCCCTCGCCCGCCTGCGCCCGCACCCCGGGCAGCGGCGTCGGGGTGTCGAAGCCGGCCAGCGCCCCGCGCCAGAAGGCCTCCGCCCTGCCCCGGTCCTGCTGCGCCAGCCACGCCACGTAGTCCCCGTAGCGCCGGCCGGTCCCCACCTGCGGCGTCGCTCCTTCCGCGTACGCCGAATAGAACCCCAGCACGTCGCGGAAGAGCAGCGACAGGCTCCACCCGTCGAGGATCAGGTGGTGGTGCGTCCACACCAGCTGGTGCTCTTCCTCCGCCACCCGGAACAGCGCCAGCCGCATCAGCGGCGGACGCTTCAGGTCGAAGTCCTGCACCCGGTCGTGTGCGAGGTATTCCCCCAGCCGCACCTGCTGCGCGGCTTCGTCCAGCCCCCGCCAGTCCTCCACCCGCAGGGGCACCCTGGCCTCGCGACGGATGACCTGCATGGGATGCGGCACCCCTTCCCAGGCGAAGGCGGCCCGCAGCGCCTCGTGCCGCGCGACGGCGCCCTGCCACGCCTGGTCCAGGGCCTGCACGTTCAGCGGCCCCTCCAGCACGAAGCCGAACTGCCCCACGTACACGCCGGACTCCGGCGCGAAGAGCGCATGGAAGAGCATCCCTTCCTGAAGAGGAGCCAGCGGGTAGATGTTCTCGATCGCCGAGCGCTTGCTCATGTCCCGTTCTTGCTCATGGTTGCGTCTTCCACTACGGCCGCGCGCGTCCGCCGGTCTCCGTCTCTCATGCCTCGTCCATCTCGGGCTCGAGATCTCCGAACTCCTCTTCCAAGAAGGCGAGCGTCTCGTCGTCGAGCTGCACCAGCGGGAAGTCGCTCGGCGTGTAGCCGCCCGCCCGGTCCGAGGTGCAGTGGGCGATGATCTCCCGCAGCTCCTCCCCATAGCTCTCCGCCAGGCGCTCCACCGTCTCGCGCCGGTGCACCCCCTCCTCGTA
>JBEVLE010000233.1:0-4540 GCA_040509335.1 Longimicrobiaceae bacterium
GCCAGGCGGCGCGGCGCGGCGGACCGGGCGCGTTGCCGGCGCGGAAGGGGCGGCATGGGCGGCACCTGTGGGACGGGGCGTTGCGGGCGGCCCGGCGGGCCGCGGACGCGCTCCATACCCGCAAGGCGGGGGCCCGGTGCCGGCGGCGCCGTTCCGCATCTCCCGCGGCCGCGTTACCTTGCCGGGAAGCGCCCCGCGCCGCCGGCGCGCGATCCCCTCCCCGGAGCGTCCCCCATGGCGCAGGCCGTCCTCCTCCCCCTGTGGCTCTTCCTGCTCCTCGCCGCGCTGGCCGCGTGGGCGGTGCTGGAGCGCATGCTGGTGCCCGGCGCCCGCTGGTTCGTGCGGCAGCGCACCAACCGCGTCATCGAGGAGATCAACACCCGGCTCCCCTTCGAGCTTCCGCCCTTCAAGCTCACCCGGCGGCAGGTGCTCATCGACCGGCTCGTGTACGACCCGAGGGTCATGGAGGCGGTGGACGCGCACGCCCGCGAGCACGGCATGCCGCGCGAGGTGGTGGTGGCGCGCGTGGAGCGCTACGCCCGCGAGATCGTCCCCGCCTTCAACGCCTACCTGTACTTCCGCGTGGGGTACTGGGCGGGGCGGCGGGTGGCGCGCATGCTGTACCGGGTGCGGCTGGGGTACGCCGACGAGGACGGGCTGGCCGGCATCGAGCGCGGCTCCACGGTGGTGTTCGTGATGAACCACCGCAGCAACATGGACTACGTGCTGGTGGGGTACCTGGCCGCCAAGCGGGCGGCGCTCAGCTACGCCGTGGGCGAGTGGGCGCGCATCTGGCCGCTGCACATGCTCATCCGCTCCATGGGCGCGTACTTCGTGCGCCGGGGCTCCGGCGACGAGCTGTACCGCCGGGTGCTGGAGCGCTACGTGGCCATGGCGACCGCCGCCGGCGTCACCCAGGCCGTGTACCCGGAGGGCGGCCTGAGCCGCGACGGGCGGCTGCGGCAGCCCAAGCTGGGGCTGCTGGACTACCTGGTGCGCTCCTGGGAGCCGCGCGGCCGCGACCTGGTGTTCATCCCCGTGGGGATCAACTACGACCGCGTCCTGGAGGACCGCACCCTCCTCCTGGACCTGGACCCCGCCGCCCGCAGGCCCGGCCGCCTGCGCACCGTGGCCAACACCTTCCGCTTCGTGGGGCGCAACCTGCTGCTCGCCGCGCGGAGCCGGTGGTACCGCTTCGGCTACGCCTGCGTCAACTTCGGCTCGCCGGTGTCCATGCGTGCCTACGCCGCCGAGCACCGCGTGGACTTCGCCGCGCTCCCCAGGGAGGAGCGCTTCGCGGCGGTGGAGGCGCTGGGGCGCACGCTGATGGACGCGGTGGGGCGCACGGTGCCCGTGGTCCCGGTGGCGCTCGCGGCCACGGTGTTCGCGCGGGCGCCGCGGCGGGCGTGGAGCGAGCTGGAGCTCAAGGCCGAGCTGCACCGCCTCATCGGCGAGTTGGAGGCCGCGGGCGCGCGCATCTACGTCCCCCGGCGCGACCGCGACTACGCCTTCACCGTGGGGCTGCGCATGCTGGTGCTGCGCCGCATGGTGGCCGAGGACGCCGAAGGGGGCCTCTTTTCGGCGCGGGAGGAGGAGATGGCGCTGCTGCGCTACTACGCCAACTCCATCGCCCACATGTTCCCGCGCACCGTTGACGATCCTGTGCTGGCGGGGGCGGAAGCCGGAAGCCCCTCCGCCGCCTGAGGCGGGCTTAAGATGTTGGTGTCGGAACGGCTCGCGGGTGCGGTCAGTCGCCAGGTATCCTCGTCCCACCGCCGGAATCACGGTTCCGACGAGTCCCGCTGGTGGCCTCTTCGTAGAGCTGTCTCAGCAACTCGCGGGGCAACTCATCCGGATGAGCCTGTCCCTCCGGCTCGTCCGGCTGTTGAACCATTGCGTCCATGTGTTGCTCGGCCGCGACCTCAATGATCGGCTTGTCGGACATGAAGCATCCCCAGAGCACTTCACCCGCATCGGGGCGAAGGCCGGCGATCCGGCCCTCAAACTCGTCTCGAGATACACCGAGCGACAGGAGCAGCAGAGCACTGAAGGTCTTTTCACGCTCCTCGTGGGAGAGCATTGCGAAGCTGCAATACTCGACGTAAGCCGCTGCGATGCGCTCCCACACCCGGACCTCGTCCGCGGGGTGAAGGTCCCGCCTGAACCCATCCACCCAGGCTTGCATAGTCAGCGGGTGTACTTCAAGCAGGACCGCCCTCATGAGACGGATCCGGCTGAGCAGATCTTCAGGCAGGGATGCATGGCGGATAGGCGCCTTCTGCAGCGTCTTCGGATCCACCTTGGACACGCGCGCAGCCGCGACCCGCTCCATGAACGCAAGTCGTCGATGGATCCTCTCGTACAGGTCCGGCTTGACGACCTCGATGATCTCCAGAGCGACCTGCAAAGGGGATTTCCCTGTAGTGTTGATCGCGAGCTTGTCCGCCAGCGGTGGGCTGAACGCGAGCACCTCTGCACGGGTGACCTCGTGCCAGATCGGGAGGATGACCTTGTCGGCGCCGATCTCGCGGGCGACCAGCCCGCGGAGCTCGTACTCCGGCCAGTGCTTCGCAAGGAAGTGCCGCGACAGGACGACGATCCCGAACCGTGAGCTGGCAAGACCCCGATCGATGGACCTGCTGAGGCTGTCGCCCACCGTGAGAGTGAAGTCGTCGTACCAAACGCGAAGCCCGAATTCGCGAAGTGCGATGGCGAGCGGCGCGACGAAGGCCTCCTTGTCCTCGCTTGCGTGACTGACGAACAGGTCCCATTCCTCGGGTTTCGAATCTGGCATCAGAAATCCTCCGGGTGTAGCCTCGCGGACTCTATGGACGCAGCACACGGGGTACGGGCAGCGGTGCCGACGTGCTCCGGGGTGTGCAAACCCCGTGCGGAGAGGTCGAAAAGTGCAGTGGCGGGTCACGTGGGCCTCGGCTCCCTTCCCCGGCAACCGAGACCTCCTTCCCACAGGGCTTTCGCGCGGGTCCGGGGGACGGGTACATTCCCGCCGTCCCCGGGGCGCGGCCGCGTCCGTGCCCGCCCTCCGACCCTGCAGGTGATCCCCTGGGCAAGCCGTTCGCAAAGCTCGCCGTGCTCATGGTCACGGCGTTCGTGGACATGGTGGGGCTCCTCATGGTGCTCCCGCTCCTCCCCTTCTACGCCGTCAAGCTGGGGGGGAGCGGGCTGGTCGTGGGCGTCCTGGTGTCGTCGTACGCGGTGGCGCAGCTCCTCAGCGCGCCGCTGTGGGGGCGCGTTTCCGACCGCTTCGGGCGGCGGCCCGCGCTGCTGGTGGGGCTGGGCGCGTCCGCCATCGCCTACGTCATCTTCGCCTTTGCCGGCTCGCTCTGGGTGCTGCTGCTGTCGCGGCTGGTGCAGGGCGCGGGCGGCGGCACGGTGGGGGTGATCCAGGCGTACGTCGCCGACGCCACCGAGCCCGAGAACCGCGCCCGCAGCCTGGGCTGGCTTTCCGCCGCCACCAACGTGGGCGTCACCATCGGCCCCGTCATCGGCTCCTTCAGCATGGGGATCAGCCCGCACGCGCCGGGGCTGATCGCCGCGGGGCTGTGCCTGGCCAACATGGTGTTCGCCTGGTTCTTCCTGGTCGAGTCGCACGACGTGGCGGGGGCGCGGGCGGCCGCGGCGGGGGCGCGCCGGCCCCGGCAGGCGGTGTGGCACGCGCTCACCCACCCCGGCGAGCCGGCGCCGCGCATGATCTGGATCTACGCCGTGGGGATGGGCGCCTTCCAGATGATGACCGCGCTGCTGGCGCTGTTCCTGGCGCTGCGCTACGGCGTCACCGAAAAGACCATCGGCCTGGTGTACGCGTACAACGGCATCATCTCGGTGCTGGCGCGCGCCGTGGTCCTGGGCAAGGCCGTGGACCGGCTGGGGGAAGCGCGGCTGTCGCGGGTGGGGCAGGTCCTGCTGGCGTCCGGGCTGGCGCTCCTGCCGCTGACCTGGTACGTGCCGGGCGGCACCACGCTGGACCTGTCCGCGCTCCCCGGCTCGCTGGGCGTGGTGCAGGTGCCCTTCCGCCTGCTGGCGCTGATGGGGGCGCTGGCGCTGGTGCCGCTGGGGACGGCGTTCACCTTTCCCTGCGTCACGGCCATCCTGTCGCGGCTGATTCCGCCGTTCGAGCGGGGCGTGTACATGGGCGTGCAGCAGAGCTTCGGGGGGATGGCGCGGGTGATTGCGCCGCTCTGGGCGGGGTGGGCGTTCGACCACCTGGGGGCGGGGGTGCCGTTCTGGACCGGCTCCGTGCTGGTGCTGGGGACGCTGTTCATGGGGTTCGGCATCGAGGAGTACACGCGTCCCAGGCCGGCGGCTGCGTGATGCGTTTCCTCTAGCTTTGGCGGGCCGCTCCGGGAAACAGCCGGAACTGCCCGGCTGTTTCCCTTCGCCGGAGGGAGCCTCGCCAAACAGCCGGCGCGTCTCCCGCCGGAACAGCGTCTGGGGGGTACTGCGGGAACAGCAACGGCGGCGCGGGCGGGGGGGGCCGCGGGCACAGGCGGACGTGGATGGCCGGTCGGCGCGGGTGGGC
>JBEVLE010000234.1:0-4992 GCA_040509335.1 Longimicrobiaceae bacterium
CTCCCCCGCAAGGGGGGAGGGGGAGAACGACACGCCGGAGTCCGAGGGTCGGGAAGCCCTCCCCCAGAATTGGGGGAGGGTGGCGGCTCTAAGGCCGCCGGGTGGGGGCCCTGCCGTCGATCCCTCCTCCGCCGCCTACGTCATCTACACCTCCGGCTCCACCGGCCGCCCCAAGGGCGTCGTCGTCGAGCACCGCAGCGTGGCGGCCTTTGTCGCGGCGATGACGGAGCGCGTGGGCGGCGAGCCGGCGACGTGGCTGGCGCTCACCAGCATCGCCTTCGACATCTCCGTGCTGGAGCTGCTGTGGACGCTGACGCGCGGCTCCACCGTGGTGCTGCACGCGGACCGCGCGGCGGAGCCCGGCGGCGCGTCCGTGGCGGAGCTGGTGCGCGCGCACGGCGTCACCCACCTGCAGTGCACGCCCTCCCACGCGGCGCTGCTTGCAGCGGATCCCGACACGCTCGCCGCGCTCGGCGGGCTGCGCTGCCTGCTCCTGGGCGGCGAGGCGCTCCCGGCCGCGCTGGCGGGGGAGCTCCGCCGGGCCCTGCCGGCGCGCATCCTCAACATGTACGGACCCACCGAGACCACGGTGTGGTCCGCGTCGCACGAGGTGGAGGACGCGGAGGGGCCGGTCCCCGTGGGGCGGCCGATCGCCGGGACGCGGGTGTACTTGCTGGACGCGCGGATGCAGCCCGTGCCGCCCGGCGTCGCGGGGGAATTGCTCGTCGGCGGGGCGGGGGTGGCCCGCGGGTACCTGGGGCGCCCCGACCTCACGGCGGAGCGCTTCGTCCCGGACCCGTTCGCGGAGGCGGGCGGGGCGCGGCTGTACCGCACCGGCGACCTGGCGCGCTGGCGCGCCGACGGCGTGCTGGAGTTCCTGGGGCGGGCGGACCGGCAGGTCAAGGTCCGCGGCCACCGCATCGAGCCGGGCGAGGTGGAAGCCGCGCTCGCCGCGCACCCGGCGGTGCGCGAGTGCGTGGTCGTGGCGGACGCGAGCGGCGGCGACGGGCGGCTGGTGGCGTACTGGGTCCCCGCGGGGGACGAGACACCCGGCGCCGCGGAGCTGCGCCGGCACCTGGCGGAGCGTCTCCCGGAGTACATGGTGCCCTCGCTGTTCGTGGCGCTGGACGCCATCCCGCTGACCCCCAACGGCAAGACCGACCGCGACGCGCTCCCGGCCGCGGGCGCGTCGCACGCGGGGACGGAGGCGGATTTCGCGCCGCCGGGAAGCGCCATGGAGGAGATCATCGCCGGGGTGTGGAGTACGGTGCTGGGGGTGGAGCGCGTGGGCGTGCGCGACCACTTCTTCGAGCTGGGGGGCACCTCGGTGCGCATCGCCGCGGTGCAGCGGGCGCTCGCGGCGCGGCTGGAGCGGCCCGTCGCCATCGTGGACCTGTTCCGCTACCCCACGGTCGCCGCCCTCGCGGAGCACCTGGGGGACGACGGCGCCGACCGCGCGGCGGTGGAGCGCGGGCGCGAGCGGGCCGGGGCGCTGCTCCGGGGGGGCGCCGAGGAGGCGGACGACGGGGGGACGGAGCGGATCGCCGTGGTGGGGATGGCGGGTCGCTTCCCGGGCGCGCCCGACCTGGACGCATTCTGGCGCAACCTGCGGGGCGGCGTGGAGTCCATCGTCCAGCTTTCGGACGAGCAGGTGCGCGGGGCGGGGACCGACCCCGACCTCGTGCGCCGCCCCGACTTCGTGCGGGCGGCGGGGGTGCTGGACGGCGCCGAGCTGTTCGACGCGGAGTTCTTCGACCTCACCCCGCGCGACGCCGAGCTCCTGGACCCGCAGCACCGACTCTTCCTGGAGGCGGCGTGGGGCGCGCTGGAGAGCGCCGGCTGCGACCCGGACACCTTTCCCGGGCCCATCGGCGTGTTCGCCGGGACCAACCTGAACACCTACCTGCTGGCGGTGCTCGCGCGCCACGGCGCCCGCGCGGCCGACCTGCTCCAGGCCAAGATCCGCTCGGACAAGGACTTCCTCACCACCCTGGCGTCCTACAAGCTGAACCTGCGCGGCCCCAGCTTCGCCGTGCAGACGGCGTGCTCCACCTCGCTGGTGGCCACGCACCTGGCCTGCCGCAGCCTCCTGGACCGGCAGTGCGACGTGGCGCTCGCCGGCGGGGTGTCGCTGTCGGTGCCGCAGGAGGGCGGCTACCTGGCCGTGGACGGGGTGATGTCGCGCGCCGGCCACTGCCGCGCCTTCGACGCCGCCGGCGACGGCTCCGTGGTGGGCAACGGCGTGGGCGTGGTGGTCCTCAAGCGCCTGGACGACGCCCTTCGCGACGGCGACCGCGTGCACGCGACCATCCTGGGGACGGCCGTCAACAACGACGGCGCGGCGAAGGTGGGCTACACCGCGCCCAGCGTGGAGGGGCAGATCGAGGTGATCGCCACCGCCCACGCCCTCGCCGGCGTCGCCGCCGAGAGCATCACCTACGTGGAGGCGCACGGCACGGCCACGCCCATGGGCGACCCGGTGGAGGTGGCCGCGCTCACGCGCGCCTTCGACACCGACGCCCGGGGCTTCTGCGCCATCGGCTCGGTCAAGACCAACATCGGGCACCTGGACGCGGCGGCGGGCGTCGCCGGCCTGATCAAGGCGGTGCTCGCGCTGGAGCACGGCGAGATCCCGCCGTCGCTGGGCTTCCAGAAGCCCAACCCGGCCATCGACTTCGCCAATTCGCCCTTTTTCGTCGCGGACCGGCTCCTCCCCTGGACGCCGCCGCCGGGCGGGCCGCGGCGCGCGGGCGTGTCCTCGTTCGGCATCGGCGGCACCAACGCGCACGTGGTGCTGGAGGAGGCGCCGCGCCCCGCCGCCGCGCCGCGCGAGCCGCGGCCGGAGCTGCTGGTGCTTTCCGCGCGCACCCCGGAGGCGCTGGACGCGCTGGGCGCGTCGCTCGCCGCCCGCCTGGAGGGCGCGCCCAGCCTCGACGTCGCGGACGTGGCCTTCACCCTCCAGCGGGGGCGCCGCGCGTTTCCGCACCGCCGCGCGCTGGTCGCCTCCGGCGCGCGGGAGGCCGCCACGCTGCTGCGCGGCGGCGATCCCACGCAGGTCGTCACCCGCCGCGCCGCGGACTCCGACCCCGGCGTGGTCTTCCTGTTTTCCGGGCTGGGGACGCAGTACCCGGGGATGGCGCGCGGGCTGTACGAGCGCGAGCCCGCCTTCCGCGAGGCGATGGAGCGCTGCTTCGCCGTGCTGCGCGAGGGGTGGGGGATGGACCTGCGCTCCGTGCTGTACGGCGGCGCCGGCGGGCCTGCGCCGGCCGCGGGCGGGGGGATGGACCTGCGGGCGATGCTGCGCGGGCCCGCGGCGCGGTCCGAAAGCGACCCGCTCCAGGGCGCGCGCTGGGGGCACCCGGCGATGTTCGCCGTCGGCTACGCGCTGGCGGAAGCGTGGCGCAGCCGGGGGATCGTGCCGCGCGCCGTCGCCGGGCACTCGCTGGGCGAGTACGTGGCGGCGTGCGTGGCCGGCGTGTTCTCGCTGGAGGACGCGCTGGGGCTGGTCGTCCGCCGCGCGGAATTGCTGGAGCCGGTGCGCGGGAGCATGGCCGCCGCGACGCTCCCCGAGGCCGAGACGCGCGCCCTGGTGGACGAGCTCGCCGCGGCGGGCGAGCCCATCTGGCTCGCCGCCGTCAACGCGCCGCGCTCGTGCGTGGTTGCCGGGAGCGGCGAGGCGGTGGAGCGCTTCGGCGCGCGGGCCCGCGGCCTGGGCGCCGTGGTCCTGCCGATGGCGGTGCGCCACCCCTTCCACTCCGGGCTGCTGGAGCCCGTCCGCGAGGATTTCGCGCGCGCCGTCGCGGCAACGCGGCGGAGCGAGCCCGCCATCCCCCTGGCGGGGAACGCGACGGGCCAGTGGGTGCGGGGCGAGCAGGCGCTGTCCGTGGACTACTGGGTGGAGCACCTGGTCGCGCCGGTGCGCTTCGCCGAGTGCGTGGAGCGCCTGCGCGGCCTCGCCGACGCCGCGGGCGAGCCGGTGATGCTGGAGCTTGGCCCCGGCGCCGCGCTGGGCTCCTGGGCGCGGCAGCAGGGCGCCGAGCGGGTGGCGTCCAGCTTGCGCCACGCCGAGCAGGCCGACGACGACGCGGCGGTCCTGGGGCGGGCGCTGGGGCAGTTGTGGAGCTGGGGCGTGGCCGTGGACTGGACGCGGCAGGGGAGCGCGGAGGGGCGGACCCGGGTGCAGCTCCCCGGGCACCCGCTGGACCGGCGGCGCTACTGGCTTGCCGACCTGGCGCCGGGCGCGCAGGCGGCGCCGGGGGCGGAGCCCGCCGTGCCGGACGGCGCGGCGCGCGTGGAAAGCATCCTGTGGCGGCAGCTCCCGAGCGGAGAACCGGGGACGGCGGATGCGTTCCGCGGACGCCGGGTGGTGGTCTTCGGCGGGGCGGGGGCGGCGCCGCTGGCGGAGCGGCTGCGCGCCGCAGGCGCCGACGTGGCGCGCGCGGAGGCGGGCGGCTGGTTCGCCGACGAGGGCGGGCGCTTCGCCGTGCGCCCGGGCGAGCGCGAGGACTTCGCGCGGCTCGCCGCATCGCTCCGCTCGCGCGGATGGGACGGGCCCGTGGACACGCTCCACCTGTGGAGCCTGGACGACGAGCTCGCCGCCCCGCCGTCCGGCGGGTACGCGGACGCCGGGGACGGCGCCGGTGGCGTGCTGCACTGGGCGCGGGCGCTGGCGGAGGCCGGCTTCCCCGGCGAGGGGAGCACGCTGCTGGTGGCGACCCGCGGCGCGCACGCCGTGCTGGGGAGCGAGGAGCCGCGCCCCCGGCAGGCGCCGCTCGCCGCCCTGGCCGCGGACGCGGCGGGCGAGCACCCGGGGACGCGGGTGCGCGCCGTGGACGTGGACGAGCGCGGAGGGGAGGCCGCGCTGCTGGACGAGGCCGCGGCGCTGCAGCGCGGCGGCGGCGGCCCGGCGGCGACGGCGCACCGCGGCCGCGTCCGCTGGGAGCCGTTCCGCGCGCCCGCGCGGGGGCGCGGGGGGCGGCGCCGCGGGGGGGG
>JBEVLE010000235.1:0-15511 GCA_040509335.1 Longimicrobiaceae bacterium
CCCCGCGCCCATCCCCGCGAGCGCGGCCAGGAGCTGCGCCGGCGGCGTGGGGAGCAGCCCCGCCGCCCACGGCAGCAGGAGCAGCCCCGCGGCCACGGCGGCGCCGGCGGCGAGCCCGTCGCGCCGGGTGCGCAGCCACCCGCCGGCCGGGACGAAGAGCGCGGCGAGCCACGCCAGCCCCAGCAGCCCGCGCCCGGCTCCCTCCAGCGAAAAGAGCGCGAGGAACACCCCCCAGGTGTCCGCGGCGGTGTACCCCACCGAGCAGGAGCTCGTGGCGTTCACGGCGATGCAGAAGCCTCCGCCCCGGCGGGCGACCGCCATGCGCAGCGGAGCGCCCTCCGGGATGCCGCGGAAGGCGCCGGGGAGGCGGAGCCCCGGCCGGTCCATCCCGAGCGCCATCCCCAGCGTGCGGTACTGGAACACGGCGTCCTCGCCGTCCGTGCCCAGCAGCAGGATCTCGCGGTCCTCGTCGTCGTAGATGCTGAAGATGGGCGCCAGCCCGGAGACCGGCGGGCCGGCGACCGCGGCCACGCGGATGGGGGCGCCCTCCACCACCAGGACGCGCAGCCGCTCGGACTCGGCGGGCATCTGCCAGGAGGGGACGGGGATCTCCCCCACGTACGCCGCGACCACCCGCCCGCGGTACGCCTGCAGGTGCCCCAGCTCCGCCGTCCACTGGCCGGCGTACGTGTCGCGCGACGGCCTCGGCCCCAGCATCAGCCCGGCGGCGAGGAGCAGGGCCAGCGGCCCGGCCACCCCGGCGGCGAGCAGGCGCCGCCGCCGCTCCGGGGGCGGGGCGATCCAGGCGGGCGCCGAGCGGACGAGCGCCGCGCCGAGGACGCACCCCAGCGTGTTGAACACCAGGTCGGACACGCTGGCGTCGCGCCCGGGGATCAGCGCCTGGAGGAACTCGATCCCCAGGGTGAAGACGGCGCCGAAGAGCGCCGCGCCCGGGAGGGCGGCGCCGGCGAGCGCGAGCCCCACCCCCAGCGGCACGAACATGACGACGTTGAGGACGGCGTCGGCCAGGCCGCGCTCGCCGCAGAGCAGGCACAGCGTCGGCCCCGCCGACGCGTCGCCGGTTGGGAACAGGGTCAGCGACGCGATGGCGACGACCGAGGCCAGGGCGAGCACGGCGCCGGCGGCGCGGGCGCGCCGCCCGGCCGGAGCCGTCAGGCGGAAGGCGGAGAGCAAGGGTGGGTGCGCGGCGGCTAGCGCGGGATCAGGCCGGAGGTGCGCATCTCGAAGTGCTCCAGCGAAGCGCCCGCCGGGACGTTGCTCCGGGGAAGCGCGTGCGGACGCGCTCCGGCCCCGCCGCGCGGCATCCACCCCCCCTCCACCCGGAACGCCCCCTCGTACCCCGCCCGGCGCGCCGCCTCCTCCACCGCGGGGGAGGTCAGGCCGTACGGGTAGGTGAGCCAGGGGAGCACGCCGGCGAAGCGCTCCCGCAGCCAGGCCAGCGGGCGGACCATCTCCTCCTCCAGCTCCTCCGGGCGGAGCGCCGCCAGGTTGGGGTGGCTCCAGGTGTGGGCCGCCGCCGTGATCCCCTCCCTGCCGAAGGCCGCCCGCAGCTCGGACTCCGTCGCCCCGGTCTGGTGCGGCGCCACCTCGTGGGCCTGCACCCCCTGCTCCACCGCCCAGCGCCGGATCTCGGCGTCGCGCCCGCGCAGCACGGTGAGGGCGCGGTCCCTCAGCTCCGGCGACAACCCCTCGTCCGGCCGCGACAGCGCGTCCCACCAGAACGACCGCCCCCCCACGAACCCCGGCGTCACGAAGATCGTCGCCGGGAGCCCGCGGCGCGCCAGCTCCTCCACCCCCGCCGTGACCGCGCCCCGGTACGCGTCATCGAAGGTGATGACCACGCGCGGCCGCCGGCCCCGCGCCGGCGCGGCGAGCTGCGAGAGCGGGACCACGTCGTGGGTGCGCTGCACCAGGTCCAGCTGCCGCGCGAACTCCCGCTGCGGCAGGTGGAGGCTCCGGTCTCCCCCGCCCGAGCCGCCCTCGGGGACGATGTTGTGGTAGGCCAGCACCAGGGTGCCGGTCCGGCGGCAGGCCCGCGCCAGCCCGGCCAGCCCGCTGCGGCACACGGCCCGTTCGATGGAGCGCTTGAGAATGGTACGCACACCCCTTGGGGGATGGAGACGTGGAGTCCGGCGCCGCGCGCCGGGGCTTCCCGAGGCATTCGGCGTTCCACCCCGGATCCCGGGGCGGAAGCCGGGCGACGCGGCCGCCCCATCCATCCAGCCTGTGGCGCCCGCGCAACACCTGCCCCGGGCGTCCCCCAGTCCCGGGGCCCGGACCCCGTGCATGGAATGGCGCGGCGGCCCCGGGGCCGTGGCTCGCCGCATGCAAAGTGGGCGGGCGACCCGCCTCGCCGGGTCCCCGCCGCGATCCCGGGACGAACCGCCACCGGAAAACGCCATGCCGCGAGTCAGCGTCGTCGTCCCCGCGTACAACTACGGCCGGTACCTGCGCGAAGCCGTCGAGAGCATCCAGGCGCAGGACTTCGACGACCTGGAGATCCTGGTGGTGGACAACGGGTCCACCGACGACACGCAGGCGGTGCTCGCCTCCATCCACGAGCCGCGCATGCGGGTGCTGACCCTGGAGGTCAACCAGGGGCTCAGCGTCGCCTTCAACCTGGGGATCGAGAGCGCCCGCGGCGAGTACGTCGCGTACCTGGACGCCGACGACCGCTGGCGCCCCGGCAAGCTCGGGCGCCAGGTGGAGCTGATGGACGGCGAGCCCGGGGTGGGGGTGGTGTTCTGCAACTTCGCCTGGTTCGACTCGGAGGGCGTGCGTCCGCACACCCAGTTCGACCTCATCCCCCAGATCGCCGGCATCCCCAGCACCCCCACCCGGGTCGGGGGCGGGCGCCGGATCACCGCCGACACGTTCAGCGCCTTCGTGGAGTTCGACGACCCGCCGGCGTGGCTGCAGACCATGCTGTTCCGGCGCGGAATCCTGGACGAGGTCCGCCTCGTCCCCGGGATGCGCCTGTGCCAGGACACGCACTTCGGGCTGCGCGTGTACCGGCGCGCCGACACCGCCTACCTGGAGGAGGCGCTGGTGGAGGTGCGGCGGCACGACAGCAACCTCACCCGCGACCTTTCCGAGATGACGCACGCCAAGGTGGCGGCCTTCCGGATGCTCGAGGACGAGCCGCTCTCCCCCGGCCAAAGGACGGCGCTGCGGCGGCGGATCGGGCGCGCGTGGATCGATTCCGGGCACGCGGCGCTGCGCCAGAAGCGCCCGCTGCTCGCCATGCGGGCGTTCACCCGCGCGCTCGGCTACCACGGGGCCCGCGCCCGCGCGGTCAAGAACCTGGTGGCGCTCCCCGTCCACCCGGTCCTGATGCAGAGCCTCTTCACCTGACCCGCCCCCGCCGCATCCCCCCACCGGACGACGCATGCTGAACGACGCGCGCAGCCTCCTCCCCGACGCCGTGCTGGAAGCCGGCGTGTGCATCGTCGGCGCCGGACCGGCGGGGATCACGATCGCGCTGGAGCTCGCCCGCCGCGGGGTGGACACCGTGGTTCTGGAGGGCGGCGGCACCGCGCCCGACCCCGTGGTCCAGTCGCTCAACGCCGGGACGACAACCGGCGACTGCTACCCGCCGCTCGACGAGACGCGGCAGCGCCAGCTCGGGGGAACGCCGCACCTGTGGAACACCCGGCTGGGATCGGACTTCGGCTTCCGGGCCGCGCCGCTGGACGCCATCGACTTCGAGCGGCGCGACTGGGTGCCGCACAGCGGGTGGCCCTTCGGTCTGGACGAGCTGGAGCCGTACTACCGGCGCGCCCAGGAGGCGAGCGCCCTTGGCCCCTACGCCTACGACGGGGCCAGCTGGGCCGGCGAGCAGGCGCCCCAGCTCCCGCTGGACGCCGCCACGTGCAACACCTCGGTGTGGCAGTTCTCCCCGCGGGAAACCTTCACCGTGGGCCTGGTGCAGCAGGTGCGGGAGTCGCCGCGCGCGTCCGTGTGGCTGCACGCCAACGTCACGGAGCTGGAAACGGACGAGAGCGCCGGCACGGTGACCCGCGTGCGCGCGTCCACGCCCGGGGGCACGCCCTTCACCGTCCGGGCGGGGACCGTGGTCCTCGCCACCGGCGGGATCGAGAACGCGCGCCTCCTCCTGCTCTCCAACCGGGTGCAGCGGGCCGGCCTCGGCAACGGCCGCGACCTGGTGGGCCGCTACTTCATGGAGCACCAGGTGGTCACGGGCGGCATCCTCACGCCCCACGACCGCGCCATCTTCGACGCGGCCGCACTGTACGACGAGCGCCCCGTACGCGGCACCTGGGTGCTGGGGCAGGTCCGCTTCACCGAAGCCGTCATGCGGCGCGAGCGGCTCCTGAACCAGAGCTTCGCCCTGTACCCGCGGCATCCCAGGCACCACCGCATCCGCGACGACGCCATCCACTCGTTCGAGGCCCTCGCCAGGGGCGCGCTGCGCCTGCGCCCGCCCCCCGGCGCGGGGCAGCACCTGCGGCGGGTGCTGGGGTCGCTGGACTACGTGGGGGCGTCGCTGCTGCGCAAGGCTTCGGGGCAGCGGCTCTTCAGCCACTTCGTCCGCGGGCCGGACCTGGTGGAGGGGGACGGCTGGTCCGCGCTCCCGGACCGCCGCCGCCGCTTCGGGGCGTTCGCCGTGCTCCTGCACACCGAGCAGCTCCCGCACCCCGACAACCGCGTGGTCCTGTCCGAGGAGCGCGACCGGCTGGGGTGCCGGCGGGCGGAGCTCCAGTGGCGCTGGCGCGAGGCGGACCGGGACAACGTCACCCGGGCGCAGCGCCTGTTCGCCGCCGAGGTGGAGCGCGCCGGGATCGGCACGTACGCGCCGGCGACGGACGCCGGGGGAGGGCCGGTGCTGCGCGCCGCCGGGCTCCACCACCACATGGGGACCACCCGCATGCACCCCGACCCCGGGCAGGGCGTGGTCGACGAGCACGGGCGCGTGCACGGCGTGGGCAACCTGTTCGTGGCCGGGTGCTCCGTCTTTCCCACAGGAGGCTACATCAACTCCACCCTCACCATCGTCGCGCTCGCGCTGCGCCTGGCGGATCACCTCGCGTCGCGCGCACCGTCCACGTTCGTGGTGAGCAGCTCCGAGCCGACGGCCGTCTCCTGACAAGGGGTTCCGATCAGACCGTGCAGGGGGCGCAGTCTTCAAAGACGTACGTGATATCGCGATACCCGTATTACCGCCGCTCTGCCTAGCTCCTCGGTTCAAGTCGGGTCCGCCGGATCTTCTCAAGCTGCTCACGCCAGGTTCATTGCGGACCGATCGATGTGCGAATACGATGCCCGCCAGATGAAGCACGGTCGCTTACACGTGTGTCTGGACAAAGAGCTAAAAAACAACAACTTTGAGGCAAGCTATTTTGAGGTAAACGCATGGTGTTCCGCAGCAATGCTGTAGCAACCCGGTGAGGTAGTGCTCTCTAGTCGTTTCCAAGCCCAGCACTCTGAAACCAGGAGCTTCCATGTCCGAAACGGGCGCAGAGCACGCTTCAGATTTGTACAACGATGGAGTTACAGCGGCTCAGAAAGGCAACGAGGACAAGGCCGTGTTGCTGTGGGAACACGCTTTGACCGAGTATCCCGCACCGGGACTTGAGGCAGCGCTCCGGCACAATCTGATGCTTCTGCTCACAAAGGACCTTCGTAACCTAGAACCCCGCACGGAGCTGAACCATGAGCAGGCTGACCGGCTCAAGCGAGCAGAAGCCCACATGATCCGGCTTCACGATCTTTGCCGGGGCGATGAGTCGAGCGGGGTCATGTCTGAGCTGAACCCTGAGGCGATAGCGCATTTTCGGCAGGCAATAAACGATGTCAATTTGACGATGATGATGGGCCGTGGTTTCTGGATTCTTCCCGACGGCGAAACCCCACACCGGATTGTCGACCTTGGCCTGATACTGGCGAACACCGGCCACAAAGATCGAGCGATAAAGATTCTACGTGAAGCGTTGCCCCACATCGACCCGACCCAATTCCCCGAGCACAAACATCTCGCGATCAATGCCCACATACGCCTCGCTACAATGCTCAACGACGCCGGGCGGAAGGAAGAGGCCGTAGCACACGCACGCGAGGCATTGTCCGCGGGCCTGAACCCCCAAGTCAATGACACGTGGTATACCGTCGCGAACATTTTGATCGAGTCCACAGGTGAAGCTGGAGAGGAGAACTGGCGTGGAAAATCCAGCCGCAATTCGGGGTGCTTCATCGCAACGGCGGCATACGGGTCGGCGGATGCAGTCGAAGTTCGCGTTCTGCGTCGATATCGGGACGAAGTTCTGCTTCGAACGTTCGCCGGTCGTGTGTTTGTACGATTTTACTACACGGCCTCGCCTCCAGTCGCGCGGCTGGTGGAAGGCTTCCTTCCTGCCCGAAATCTCGTGATCCGGCTCCTGAAGCCGCTCGTAAGGATGGCAAGCCGCTCAACGACCGGATAGCACTGTGTACTGCTTTTAGACGATATGTGGCGGTGTTTCCAGCCATCGGCCTGAGATATCGAAGCCTTTTCGCGCCCCCATGCCCGTAAACTCAGTCCACCTTTGAAGGAGGTTGTCCCATGGCGGAATGTAAGGGATGCAACGGAACCGGCAACTGCTCAAAATGTGGTGGCGAAGGCCGTATATCCGGAACATTCAGCTTACACACGTGCAGCAAGTGTGGAGGCTCCGGCAACTGTACCGTGTGCAACGGAAAGGGGCGGGCGTAGAAAGCCGGGCTGAGAAGGGCAGGTGTTAAGTGTGGTACTGCTGCGAGGCCTCATCCGGGAATCAAGCGTTCTTAACGGCTTGGTCTTCTATCAGAATGAGTGCGCAGCGCCGGTCGCGATATGTCCTCGTTAGCTGCCAGAGCGGATGCCCAGAAGAAGCATTCTCCGCGTGGGAGGCTGGAAAACGATCGTCGTTCTACAGCAATGAGGCTGGAGTGAAAAGGAGGGTGGAGTGAAGAGGGGTTGCCATTCACCTCTGCTTGAGAACCAGTCATGGACGAGCCCCGCAACTACATCGCCGAGGTGGAATCCGCAGTCCGCCGGGATCCCTTGTCAACACCGGCAGGCATAAAGGTTCCTGCCTTTCCTTTCCTGAATCCCGCAGACGATGCTGCGAGAGAGGAAGTCCTGAGCGTTCTGGTAGCGGCTCTCGAGGTGCCTAACGGAGGGACGAGAAAGACGGCGGCGTTCGCCCTTGCCCAGCTGGGCGACCCACGACCGCTCGGGGTGCTGCAGGCCAGGCGATCGGATGAGACGGGACGCGGCAACATCGAGGCGCTCGATGCGGCGATCAGCGTGCTGCACGCGATGCCGCACGGCTCTGGCTCCACTGAATTTGAGCGGCGTCAGGCTGTCGCGGATGTGTACTGGGGTAGGCCGCTCAAAGCGCGGATCTCTCCCGGAAACGAGGACGCGGAACCTCCGGGTACTGGAGGAACCTCGGCAGCGCTCTCGACGCTCACTCCACAGAGCTCAAAGCTGGAGGACCTGAGTGCCTTCCAACAAGCGATCGACACGCTGGCACCTACCTTCAGCAAGGGCTCGCTCATCGCGAAAGCGATCGTTCCCGTAAACCAAGTCCTAGAGCACCTGAAGTCGATGGGGTTCGGGGTACCCTGGAAGCTCGCGACGAAAGCAGTTCCTCCCGTCGCTGCCATCGGGGACAGCTTGGCGAGTCTTCAGCGGGCGGCGGAGCGACTGGCAACTCCCTCGCGGACCGTAAGCTGCATCTTGCCCTCTGTTGTCGAGTCCGTCCGCGCGAGGGAGTCTGGCGTCGAGGATACGCCTGGGCTGTCGGGCCAGCTCTCGACGATCATCAGGGTCACGAGTCCCCTCCGGGGAGATCTCCACGAATTGAGCAGGCTGACGAACTCCACGTGCAGCGTGGTCGCGACCGTCGCCAACTCGATGGACCGGCTGCACGGGATCAAAGGGATTGGCTCGCTCACCAACAGCCTCAAGGATTCACTGTCGCATCTGGAGCAGTCACTGCGAGCGGCGGAGGCAAGCAACATGGAGGTGGTGTCGGCCTCCGAGAGAGTGTTAAGATGGCTCCCGGCGTACTACGCAGACGTTCGGAAGGCTGTTCATTCACCGACAGCCTGCCAGGCGACGGTGAGAGCGTCTTTCTGGAAGAAAGACATGTGTGGATCGTCCGTGCAGTGGTTCGATGACGAGGCGCCCGCAGTGTGTGCACGTTGTGGCATCAGCCTCTGCGCACAGCATCGTGTGGAGGTGCCTTCCGCCTCAGATTCGGCGGTACGGTGCACCTGGGTGTGTGTTGACCACTCCCGGAAGTAGCGCTTCTCATTCGGAAGGACGGACCGAGGTCTCTGCGTCAACCCAGCCTATGTGATCCTTTCGAAGGGCACACAACCACGGTCGGGTGCTCGTCCGAAGAGTAGCTTCCACTTCCGAGGACCAACTACGACCACGGCAGAGAAAGCATGGGTGATCGCTCCTTCCAGCGCCGCCGAGCCCCCGCGCGCGAGAGCCCCCGTGCCGTGCACGCGGGGGCTCTTCGTTGTTCCGGGCCCTGGGTCGACCGCCGGACGGGGCCGACCGCCGGTCAGCGGGGCACGGCCTCCGGCTCCGGCTCGGCGACGCGCGCCGGGGATGCGAAGTGCGCGTCCTGCTCCGCGCGGAGGCGGTCGCTCAGGCGCCCGGCGGGGATCTCCACGTCGTCGCGGGTGAGCACCTCGTCGCGGGGGAGGTCGCGCTTCAGGCGGCACCCCTCGGCCAGCCCGATGGGGAGGAGGCGCTCCCGCGCCGCCGCGTCCGCGTTCTCCGCCAGCCCGTAGGTGTGGTATCCGCCCAGGCCGTCCAGCACGTCCCCCGCGCGCAGCTCCGTCTTTGCCGCCGCGACCACGTCCACGCAGGGGCCGCCCAGCGGCTGGATGGCCGCGTCGCCGAAGAGCACGGCGCGCGCGACGGTGTTGGGCACCTCGAAGTGGCACAGGTGATACGGCGTGTGGAAGCAGTACAGCGGCCCCTCGCCCAGCTTGTACAGGTTCAGGTAGTGCCGCTGCAGCGGGTGGTCGTGCGTCCCCAGCACGAACACCCCGGGGCCGGGCGCGGCCCCCACCACGTAGTCCACGATCCCCGGCCCCTCCAGCAGCGCCTCCAGCGGGTACAGCGACACGGTCTCGGTCACCGGGGTGCCGGCGGGCACCGTGGGGCCGAACATCCCCCGCCGGGCCACCCGCATCCCCGTCGCGTTCGCCACGATCGCCTGCTCGAAGGAGATCTTGGTGCCGTCCGCGAACGAGGTGACCATCTGCGGGTTCTGCCCCCACTTTTCCGCGAAGCCCTTCTGCGTGGTGGGGTTGCGGTAGGGGTCGTGGAGCCCCTTGATGTTGCCGCACAGCACCGGCCGCACCCCGATCCCCTTCACGAAGCGGTACAGGTTCATGGTGACGCCCGGCTGGTCGCCGTCCGAGCCGGTGAGCACCACCCCCGCCCGGTCCGCGTGCACCCGGAGGATGGACCCCACCGTGCCGTCCAGCTCGGCGTTCATGGTGACCACGTGCTTGCCGTGCGCGATGGCCTCCGCCACCACCCGCGCCCCGAACTCCACCGCGCCCGTCACCTCCACGATGCAGTCGATCCCCCCCGCCCGGCACAGGAGGAGCGCGTCGTCCGTCACGGCGCGCTCCCCGCGCTCGATCGCCTGCTCCAGTTGGGCCACCGTCTCCACCACCCGCGGGCGCTCCACCCCCGCCTCGCGGTAGGCCCGCTCCGCGCCGGCCAGCGTGCGGTTGGCGATCGCCACCAGCTCCATCCCCCGCACCGACCCCATCATCTGCAGGGCGACGCCGCGCGCCATGAAGCCGGCGCCCACCATCCCCACCCGGATGGGCCTTCCCTCCGCCGCGCGGCGCTCCAGCGCCCTGTCCACCAGGATCATCGTGACCGGTTCGTCGGGGGGTGTGGCCGGGGCTACCCGGCGCGGACGGCCGCGTCCAGCAGCGGCCAGGCGCGGTCCTTGTCCGAGATCACCCGCACCTCGGCGGGCCAGCGGATCCCCAGCGCCGGGTCGTCCCAGCGGATCCCCTGCTCGGCGCCCGGGGCGTAGAACTCCGACACCTGGTAGGTGACCTCGGTGTCGTCCTCCAGCGTGAGGAAGCCGTGGGCGAACCCCTCGGGGACGTAGAGCATGCGCCCGTTCTCCTCCGTCAGGTCCACCCCCACCCACTGCAGGTGCGTGGGGGAATCCGGGCGCAGGTCGGCGATGACGTCGTGGATCGCGCCGCGGGTGCAGCGCACCAGCTTTGCCTCGCGGAAGGGCTCCACCTGGTAGTGCATCCCCCGCAGCGTCCCGCGGCGCGGGTTGCGCGACAGGTTCGCCTGGGCGATGTGCGGCATCAGCCCGTGCTCGCGGAACTCGCGCTCGCAGTACACCCGGGCGAAGAAGCCCCGCTCGTCCGCGCGGCGCTCCAGGTCGATGGTGAAGGCGCCGGGGAGCCGCGTTTCGGTGAAGATCATGCGGCCGCCGCCTCCCGCAGCCAGAACAGCTCCGGCCCCACCTGCCCCGTGCCCAGCAGGTGCTGGAGCTGCTTGAGGCGGGTGAAGGTGCGGTGCTCGAACACCTCCGGCGTCATGGCGATGCGCTCGAAGACCCCGCGCAGCTCCTCAGCGCCCGCACGCACGTCGCGGCGGCAGCGGAAGGCTGGGAGCCGCTCCGCGATCTTGTCGAACGACACCCGGTAGCTGCGGTTGTCGCCGTCGCTGCTGCCGAAGCTCAGCGAGCACCCCGGGAACACGTCGGCCACCACGCGCGCCACGTCGCGCACCTGGTAGTTCTCGGCGGAGTCGCCCACGTTGAAGACCTGGCCGTGCACCGCCTCGCGGGGGGCCTCCAGCGCCGCGGCCACCGCCTTGCAGATGTCGGCCACGTGCACCAGCGGGCGCCACGGCGAGCCGTCGCTGGTCATGCGGATCTCGCGGGCGGTCCAGGCCAGCCCCGACAGGTTGTTGACCACCAGGTCGAAGCGCATGCGCGGGCTCGCCCCGTACGCGGTGGCGTTGCGCAGGAACACGGGCGAGAAGCCGTCCCCCGCCAGGGCGGACACGTCGCGCTCCACCAGCACCTTGCACTCGGCGTAGGCGGTCTGCGGGTCGGGCGCGGAGCTTTCGTCCTTGAGGTCGCCGGTGCCGATGCCGTAGACGCTGCACGACGAGGTGTAGACGAAGCGCGACACCCCGGCGGCGCGCGCCGCCTCCGCCAGCGCCACGCTCCCGCGGTGGTTGATGCGGAAGGTGATGTCCGGGTTGAGCTGGCCCAGCGGGTCGTTGGACAGCTCCGCCAGGTGCACCACGGCGTCGAAGCCGGCGAGCTCCGCCTCGCCCAGGCCGCGGATGTCGCGGCGGAGGGTGGGAACGGGCCGCAGCCCCGCGTCGTACAGCGCCGCGTCCGCGTAGAAGCCGGTGTCCAGCCCCGCCACGTCGTGGCCGCGCTCCGCCAAGAGCGGAGCGAGCAGCGAGCCGATGTAGCCTTCGGCTCCGGTGACCAGAACTCTCATGCGCCCTGCCGGGGTGAGGGTTGGCAACGCTCTCGCTTCACGGGCGCGCCGGGTCCGCCGCCAGGGCGGCGGGCGCCGGGGACACGGGCGCGGCGACGATGGTGATGGGCCGGGCGGCGGCGGGCCCGGGGCGCGCCGCGTCCGCCTCCGCGGCCACGTCGGGCCACACCTTCCAGGGCGCGCTCCCGCTCTCCCACAGCTCGTTCAGCACGGTCTTGTCGCGCAGCGTGTCCATGGGCTGCCAGAAGCCGCGGTGGCGGTAGGCGGCGAGCTGTCCCGCGTGCGCCAGGCGCTCCATGGGCTCCCGCTCCCACACGGTGGCATCGCCCTCGATGTAGTCGAACACCTGCGGCTCCAGGACGAAGAAGCCGCCGTTGATCCAGGCGCCGTCGCCCGCCGGCTTTTCGCGGAACCCGTCGATGCGGGCGTCGTCCTCGCCCATGGTGAACGCCCCGAAGCGGCCCGGGGGCTGCACCGCCGTGAGCGTTCCCAGCACCCGCTGCGCGCGGTGGAACTCGACCAGCGCGGACACGTCCACGTCGCTGACCCCGTCGCCGTAGGTCATGCAGAAGGTCTCGTCGCCCACGTGGTCGCGGATGCGCTTGATGCGGCCGCCGGTCATGGTGGCCCCGCCGGTCTCCACCAGCGTCACCCGCCAGGGCTCCGCGGCGTTGCGGTGCACCTCCACCCGGTGGTTGCGGATGTCGATGGTGACGTCCGAGGCGCGCAGGTAGTAGTCGTGGAAGTACTCCTTGATCAGGTACCCCTTGTAGCCCAGGCAGACGACGAAGTCGTTGATGCCGTGGGCGGAGTAGATCTTCATGATGTGCCACAGGATCGGCTCCCCCCCGATCTCCACCATGGGCTTGGGGCGGACGCTGCTCTCCTCGCTGATCCGCGTCCCGAACCCGCCGGCCAGGATCACTGCTTTCATGCTCGCGCGATGGATTGGAGGGCGAGGTCGGCCGCCGGGGCCGTGGAGCCGCCGAGCCGCTGGTCGATCCGGTCCAGCACGTGGCCGGCGAAGGGAAAGGCGCAGGTGAAGGCCGGGGACACGGCGTTGAGCACGTGGAACGAGCGATGGTCCCCCTCGCAGCGGAAGTCCATCTCCAGCTTGCGCTCGCGCACGTTGACGAGCTGCGCGCGGATCCCCGGCTTCCCCCACCGCCACCCCAGCCGGTCGATGGGGCCGGACACCAGCCCGGAGGCGAGCCCCACCAGCCGGCGCTTCCACCCCTTGGGCAGCTCGCGCCGCGCCAGCGTGCGGAACTCGAAGTCGTCCGCGCGGAGCAGCCCGGCCACCCTGCGCCCCACCTCCACGAACTCGTCCCAGCGGAAGCCGTCCAGCCCGCCGTAGTGCTCGCGCCAGAGCGCGGGGAGCGCGGTGGGGCCGATCTTGACCCGCCCCGCGGCGGTGACGGTGAAGTGCACGCCCAGGAAGGGGTAGCGCAGCTCGGGGACGGGGTACACGTGGCGGCGCAGGAAGCCCGGGCCGGCGTCCGCGTACAGGTACAGCCCGCGAAAGGGGAGGATGCGGAAGTCCTCCGAGAAGCCGAAGTCCCGCGCGATGCGGTCGGCGTACAGCCCGGCGGCGTTGACCACGTACCCGGCCGACACCCTTCCCCCCGAGGTGAGCACCCCGTCCGCCGCGCGCCCCAGGTAGCGCGTCCCCGTCCGCACCTCCACGCCCGCCGCCGCCGCGTCGCGCGCCAGGCTGGCCATGACCTCGGCCGGGTCCACCGACGCGGTGCTCGGGCTCCACAGCGCCCGCTCCACGGTGCGCGCCCGCGGCTCCAGCTCGCGGGCCTCGGCGGCGGAAACCTCGTGCACCTCCACGCCGTTGGCGCGGGCGCGGCGGAGCAGCTCGTCCAGCCCCGCCAGGTCTTCCCCGGTGCGGGCAACCACCAGCTTGCCACAGCGGTTGATCGCCAGCCCGCGCTCCTCGCAGTACGCCGCCATGGCGCGCTGCCCGTCGCGGGTGAAGCGCGCCTTGAGGCTGTCCGCCGTGTAGTAGAAGCCGGCGTGCAGCACCCCGCTGTTGCGGCCGCTGGCGTGCAGCCCGCACGCTTCCTCCTTTTCCAGCACGACCACGCGGGCGCCCGGGTGGCGCCGCCGGATCTCCAGCGCCAGGCCGAGCCCGATGACGCCGCCGCCGATGACCAGGAAGTCGGTCGCTGCTGTGGCCATTCCCGTCCGGAGGTACGGTTCAGGGAGCGCGGACGGCGGAGGGGAGCGCCGCACCCTCCGTCCACAGTCAGATTGCGTGCCCGGCGCGGCACGCTTCCTCGCGGGCTCGAAACGGGACGCGCCCACGCGAATCCGGGCCCGGCCCGCGGGGCGCCCCGCGGGGAATGTGGCGCGCGCGCAACAGCTGTCGCCCGGGCGGGGAGATGGGGGGAGAAGGACCCGCCCCGGCCTACCGGGACCGCGCGAGGAGCGACATGTACTGCGGCACCATCTGCTCGCCGATCACGTCCCAGTCGTACACCCGCTCCGCCGTCTCGCGCGCCCCCTCTTCCAGGCGCCGCCTCAATTCGGCGTCGGCGAGCACGCTCTCGACCGCGGCCGCGAAATCCTCCGGGGTGTCGCGGACCAGGATGTTTTCGCCGTCGCGCGCCTCCAGCCCCTCGCACCCGATGGACGTGCTCACCATCGCCTTCCCCATGGCCCACGCGTCCACGATCTTCAGCCGGGTTCCCCCCCCCACGCGGAGCGGCACCACGTAGCACGCCGCCGACTGGACGTAGGGCTGGATCTCGTCCACGTAACCCGTCAGCTCCACGCCGTACCGGTCGCGGAACGACCGCCGGACCTCGTCGCTGGCGCGTCCCACCCAGCGAACCGGCACGTCCGGGCGCCGGGCGCGGACGAGCGGCAGGATCTCCGCCGCGAAGTACTCCATCGCGTCACGGTTGGGATACCAGCTGTACGGACCCACGAAGACGATGCCCTCCTGCGGGCCGGGCGCCGGGCGGAACACGCTGGTGTCGACGCCGTTCGGCACCACGAAGTAGCGCCCGCCGGGGGCGATCTCCCGCAGTCCGTCATGGTCCGCTTCGGAAACGACGACGTTCAGGGCCACCCGCGGGCACCAGCGCCGCTCCTCCTCCCGCAGCAGACCCGCCTGCATGGCGATGTAGCGCCGGAGGAGCGGGGACCGCTCCGAGCGGGCGCGGCGCTCCAGCAGCGCGGACTCCACGTTGTGGTGCGTACACACCACGGGCAGCGAGCTCAGCAGGGGGAGATACCCCACCAGGTCCAGGCTGTCCACGTGCACCAGGTCGAAGCGGCGCGTCCGGAGCAGCTCCGCCAGCCGCGCGCGGAACGGCCGCGATCCGTACACCCGCCGGGTGTACACCGTTTGGCTCACCAGGCTCAGGAGGTGGTCCGCCCCCATCCGGGCGCGGGAATGGTCCTGGGGAGTCGGGAACGCCTCCACCTCCGCGAAGCGGCCGAGCTCGCGGAGGGCGTCCCGTACCGCGTTCTCGTCCGCGTGCTCCACGCTGCGGTAGAAGAACAGCGCCGTCACGTCGAAGTGCCGCGCCAGGATCCGCAGCACGTTGAAGGAGCGCAGGCGGGCGCCGCTGGTCGCGGGGTAGGGCAGCTTGTGGCAGAGAAAGAGCAGCCTGGGGCGATGGCCCGCGCGGCCGGAATCGTTCCGGCCGGCGCTCCCGGTGCTCGACGGCTCCGTGCCGTCCGGGGCCCGGCTGCGTGTATCCTGGATCATTCCGGATCTGGGTGTGGGACGGGGACGTGGCGTTCGATCCCGACCTTCCACGGCCCGCGAGCTCCGCGGAGCCGCACGTGTGGAAGCCGCAGCGGATCCCGGGGGATCGCCGCGGGGACCGGCAGACGACCTGGAAGGGCCGGGTGTGCCTGATCGAAGGGCGCGGAGGATCGGGTGGACCGGAGCTCGCCGCCCCGGACCGCTGCACACCGGGTGCCAGGGATCGGCGCGCCCGGACGCACGGAGGCCTCC
>JBEVLE010000236.1:0-11220 GCA_040509335.1 Longimicrobiaceae bacterium
ATTCCCGGAACCACACAGGGAGAAGGTGATGGCGAGCACGGAAGCGGATGCGCGCGGCTACCCCGCGCGCCCGGCGGACACCTCGGTGCCGGTGCACCCGGCGATCGCGGCGCGGTGGAGCCCGTCGCGCTTCGACGCGGGCCACGAGGTCGCGCGCGAGGAGCTGCTCGCCCTGCTGGAGGCGGCGCGCTGGGCGCCCTCGGCGGGGAACGAGCAGCCCTGGCGCTTCCTGGCGGTGCCCCGCGGCCACCCGCGGCGCGCGGGGCTGGAGGCGGCGCTGCGGCCGGGGAACGCGTGGGCGAAGCGCGCGTCCGTGCTGCTGGTGTCGCTGGCGAAGACCACGCGGGAAAAGGCGGGCGCCGCCGAAGCGAACGCCTGGGCGGAGCACGACACGGGGATCGCCACCGGGCTGCTGCTGGTGCAGGCGACGCACCTGGGATTGGCGGCGCACCCCATGGCCGGCTGGGACGCCGCCGCGCTGCGCGCCGCGCTGGACGTGCCGGCGGAGTTCCGCCCCATGGCGGTGATCGCGGTGGGGAGGCACGACCCCGCGCTGGACGACGCGACGCTGCTGGAGCGCGAGGCGCGCCCGCGGACACGGCGGCCGCTTGCGGAAACGGCCTTCTTCGGCGCGCTCGGCGGGGAGCCGGTGGGATGAGCGAGGAGGAGGCGGCGCTCCGGGCGAGCTGGGACCGCAACGCCGCCGCGTGGTCCGAGACGGTGCGCGGGGGCGGCATCCCCTCGCGCCGGGCGGGGACGGACGGCGCCATCGTGGAAGCGGTGGCGAGCGCGCCGGGGCGGCGGGTGCTGGACGTGGGGTGCGGCGAGGGGTGGCTGGCGCGTGCGCTCGCCGGGCGCGGCCGGGAGGTGGTGGGGGTGGACGGGAGCGCGGAGCTGGTGCGGCGCGCCCGCGAGGCCGGCGGCGGCACCTTTTTCGTGCTGGGCTACGACGAGATCGAGGCCGACCCGGGGCGCCTCGGCGGCCCGTTCGACGCCGTGGTCTGCAACTTCGCGCTGCTGGGGGAGCGCGTGGCGCCGCTGCTGCGCGCGCTGGCGGCCGCGCTCGCGCCGGACGGGCGGCTGCTGGTGCAGACGGTGCACCCCTTCACCGCCTGCGGCGACGCGCCGTACCGCGACGGCTGGCGCACCGAGGACTTCACCGCATTCGCGTGCCCCTTTCCCGCGGCGATGCCCTGGTACTTCCGCACGGTGGGCACGTGGCTCGCCGAGGTGCGCGAGGCCGGGCTGCACGTTGTGGAGACGGAGGAGCCACTGCACCCGGAGACGGGACGGCCGCTGTCGCTGATCCTTGTGCTGGCGCGGCCGGCCCTCACCCGGCTCGCTTGAGGCTCGCCACCCTCTCCCAATCCTGGGAGAGGGGGCCAACGACGGGAGCATGATCAGTGCTCCCCCTCTCCCGCTTGCGGGGGAGGGGGCCGGGGGGAGGGGGCTTGCCGTCGCGTGAGGGATTTCGGCCCGGAGGGGCGAGACCGCGCGGCTGTTTGCGGGGGCTCGACTCCGTTAGCGAGCGTTGTTTGCTCGCTTACGGAGCCGAAGCCCGACCCCGGCGCCAGCCGGGGGCACGCCCGAACCCTTCCGTTCAAGCAGTTCAAGCCGTCGCCCTTCAGCCGTCCGCGACCCCCCCCACGAGCCGCACCTCCACCCCGAAGGTCTTCGCGAGCAGACCCGCCTTTTCCCGCAGCGCCCACCGCTCCAGCAGCAGGTCGCCGGACGACTCGGCCTCCAGCACCAGCTCGCCCTTGCGCAGCCGCGCCCGCAGCGACTCCACCGCCTGAAGGTGCTCGCGGTCCAGCGCGTCGGCCACGCGCAGCAGGGCGGACATCTTCACCACCCGCTCCCGCTCCGCCGGGCCGAGCCGCTGGAACGAGTCGTGGTCGGTGGTGGGCTCGCCCTTGCGGTGGTAGCGCGCCACGTTGGCGACCATCCAGATCTCTCCCGGGGCGAAGCCGGGGAGCTCGGACTGGGAGATCAGGTACAGCGAGTGCTTGTGGTGGCGCTTGCGGCTGATGTAGGCGCCCACGTCGTGCAGCACGGAGGCGGCGAGCAGCACCCGCCGGTCCGCGGCGTCCAGCCCGTGCGCCTCGCGCAGCTGGTCGAAGAGCGTCCCCGCCAGCCGGGCCACGTGCATGGCGTGCGCCTCGTCGAACAGGTAGCGCCGCCCAAGCGCGACGGCGCCCTCCACCACGCTGCGCTCGCGCCGGTCCTCCCACTCCTGGTGGGTGGTCAGGTCCTCCACCAGGTCCAGGAGCAGCCCGTCCCGCACCCCCACGCCGGGAACCTGGATCTCGTCCACCCCGGCCAGGTTGGCCACCCGCTCGTAGACCATGGCGGCGGGGAGGATGACGTCGGCGCGGTCGGCGCGCAGCTTGAGCTGCTCCATGCGCTGCCGGTACGACAGGCGCGCGAGCATCTGGATGGTGTCGCGCAGCTCGCCCATGCCGATGGAGCCGGCGCGCCCGCCCCGCGGGGCGCGGCCGCCCAGCTTGGCCAGCGCCTCGATGTTCCCCCCGGTGGCGATGACCCCGGCGGGGCGCAGGTGCTGCGCGGCGGTGGGGATCTGGAGGGTGGCGGCGTACTCGCGCAGCAGCCGCTGGAAGCGGCCGGGGTCGTCGCCGGAGCCGGACAGGACCTCCAGCAGCCGCACCGACCCCATGGTGTGCGTCTCGCTCCACAGGATCCCGTCCGCGTCCACCAGCGACACCTCCACGCTGCCGCCGCCCAGGTCCACCGAGATCCAGGGGTCGCGCCCCAGCTCCACCCGGCTCTTGATGGCCTGGTACACGAGCCGCGCCTCCTCGTAGCCGGTGATGATCTCCAGCTCCAGCCCGGCCTCGTCGCGCACGCGGCGGACGAACTCCGGGCCGTTGCGGCTCTCGCGCACGGCGCTGGTGGCGGTGGCGCGGTAGTGCTCGATCCCCAGCTTCTCCATGCGCCTGCGGAAGTCGGCGAGCCCGGCCACCGCCGCCTCCATGGGCTCGGCCGCCAGCCTGCCAGTGAGGAACACGTCGTGCCCCAGGCGCACGCCGCGCCGCTCCTCGTCCAGCACCGTGCGCTCCAGCGGGCCCGTGAACTCCGCCGCCACGAAGCGGATGGCGTTGGAGCCCACGTCCACCGAGGCGACGCGGAGCGGGAAGGTGGCCGCGGGCTCAGGCTGCGGCTCCTTCTTCATGGAGCGCGCGGGGCGTGCGGCGGCGCGGAGTCGGCTCATGAACGGCTCTGAAGTGCGGGGTCGGGCGTGCCCCCGCTGACGCGGGGTCGGGCTGCGGCTCCGTAACGCACGATAAAACTGTGCGTAACGGAGGCGAGCCCCGCCAAACTGCCGGCGGGTCTCGCCGCTTCGCGCTCGCATCCCTCACGCGGGCATCGCGCTGGCGTCCGCGGGGGACCCCCTCCCCCGACCCCTCCCCCGCAAGCGGGAGAGGGGAGGACTGCAACGACACGGCCGTTTGGCGGTGCGATCTGCGCGGGGAGGTGGGGGGAGGCTGCGCAGGAGGTGGGTTTTTGGAAGCCAGCGTGATACCCCCCACGCACGGAGCGTGGGCGAGGGCTCTGCGAGTCCCTTCGGGTGCCGCACCGACGGAGCAGCCGCCCCCGGCCGACCCCGAACACCGGAGCCAACCGGAGCGCGCAGCCGTGCCATTCGCCGAGGGCGAGGGCAGCTCCTCAGACCGCGGCCGCGGCGGCTTCCAGCATGGGGGCGAGCCAGCGGCCGGTGAGGCTGGCCTCCACCTGGGCCACCTCCTCCGGGGTGCCCATGGCGACCACGTGGCCGCCGTCGGGGCCGGCGCCGGGGCCCAGGTCCACGATCCAGTCGGCGGTCTTGATCACGTCCAGGTTGTGCTCGATGAGGAGCACCGTGTGGCCGGCGTCCACCAGGTCGCCCAGGACGCGGAGGAGCTTCTTGATGTCGTCCAGGTGCAGGCCGGTGGTGGGCTCGTCCAGCACGTACAGCTTCTTGCCGCCGCGCCGGGCGCCCATCGCCAGCTCGCGCGCGATCTTGATGCGCTGCGCCTCGCCGCCCGAAAGGGTGGGCGCCGGCTGGCCCAGGCGCAGGTAGCCCAGCCCCACCTGCTGGAGGTGCCAGAGCGCCTCGCCCAGCCGGTCCTCGTGCAGAAAGAAGCGGATCGCCTCGTCCACGGTGAGGTCCAGCACGTCGCGGATGCTCCGGCCGTTGTAACGCACCTCCAGCGTTTCCGCCCGGAAGCGCGCCCCCTCGCATACCTCGCAGGGAACGAACACGTCCGCCATGAACACCATCTCCACCTGCACCTGCCCCTCGCCCTTGCACGCCTCGCAGCGCCCGCCCTTGACGTTGAAGGAAAAGTGCCCGGGCCCGTACCCCCGCTTCTTGGCCTCCGGGAGCGACGCGAAGATGCGGCGCACCTCGTCGTACGCTTTGATGTACGTGACCGGGTTGGAGCGCGGCGTCCGCCCGATGGGCGACTGGTCCACCAGCACCACGTCGCGGAGGAGCCCCGCCCCCGAGAGCGTGTCGAAGGCCCCCACCGTCTCGCCCAGGTGCCGCTTGGCGCTGGTCTCCCCGCCCGAAAGCTCGCGCTCCAGCGCGCGGTACAGGACGTCGTGCACCAGCGTGGACTTCCCCGAGCCCGAAACGCCGGTGACCACCGTGAGCGCGCCCAGCGGGATCTCCACGTCCACCCCGCGCAGGTTGTGCTCCCGCGCGCCGGTGATGCGCAGGCGCGCCCCGCCCGTGCGGCGGCGCCGCTCCGGCACCGCGATCTCCTCGCGCCCGGACAGGTAGCGCCCGGTGAGCGTGTCCGCTTCCAGGATCTCCGCCAGCGAGCCCTGGAACACCAGGTCCCCGCCCCGCTCCCCGCTCCCCGGCCCCAGCTCCACCAGGTGGTCGGCCACGCGCATGGCCTCCGGGTCGTGCTCCACCATCAGCACCGTGTTCCCCGCCGCCCGCAGCCGCACCAGCAGGCGCAGGAGCCGGTCGTTGTCCGCCGGGTGCAGCCCGATGGTGGGCTCGTCCAGCACGTACAGCGTGTCCATCAGCTTGCTCCCCAGCGCGTTCGCCAGGGTGATGCGCTGCGCCTCGCCGCCGGAAAGGGTGCGCGTCTGCCGCTCCAGCGTCAGGTAGCCCAGCCCCACGTCGTTGAGGAAGCCCACGCGCGCCTCCAGCTCGCGCAGGATGGGCTCCGCGATCTCCCACTCCTGCGGCCGCAGTTGCTGGCTGTTTCCTGTTCCCTGTTCCCTGTTCCCCAGCTGTTCCACCCAGTCGCGCAATCGCCCCAGCGGCAGCTCCGACACCTCCGCGATGGTGTTCCCCGCCACCCGGATCCACAGCGAGGCCGGGCGCAGCTTCGCGCCGCCGCAGGTGGGGCAGGGCTGCGCGCTCTGGTACTGGCGCAGGAACACGCGGATGTACTGCTTGTAGCGCTTCTCCTCCAGCGCCGTCAGGAAGGGGATCGCCCCCTCGAAGCCGCGCGTGCCGTGCATCACCGTGCGGCGGAACGCCTCCGGGAGCTCCGCCCAGGGCGCGTCCATCCGCACCCCTTCCCGGCGGGCGAACTCCGCGAGCTTGCGGCGCTTCGCGTCGTAGCGCGGCTTGCTCCACGGGTCCACCGCCCCCTCGTCCAGCGAGCGGGCCGTGTTGGGGACCACCAGCGACTCGTCGTACTGGAGCACCGCGCCGAAGCCGGTGCACTCCGGGCACGAGCCGTACGGGTTGTTGAAGGAGAACAGCTGCGGCGACGGGCGCGCGAACTCGATCTCCGGGTGGTCCGGGCAGCGGAAGCGCTCCGTGAAGCGCAGCGGCGAGCCGTCCTCCAGGATCACCGCCGCCTCCCCCTCGCCCTCCGCGAACGCCGTCTGCAGCGAGTCCGCCAGCCGCTCCGTGTCCGTGCGGTCCACCCGCAGGCGGTCCACCACCACCAGCAGCTCCCTCGCCTTCGTGAGGTCCACCGAAGGATCGTCCGCCAGGTCGTCCAGGTGCAGGTCGCGCCCGTCCGCGCGCACGCGCAGGAAGCCCAGGGCGCGCAGGTTCTCCACCACCAGCGCGTGCGTCACCCGCGCCGACAGCGGGAGCGGAAAGGCCACCGTGAAGCGCGTCCCCTCGGGGAGGGCGAGCGTGGCGTCCGTGGCGCTCTGCACGCTGTCCGGGCGCACCTCGCGGCCGCAGGGGCGGTCCGGGTGCGTGCCGGGGCAGTAGGTGCGCCCGGCGCGGGCCCACAGCAGGCGCAGGTAGTCGTGCACCTCCGTGGCCGTGCCCACGGTGGAGCGCGACGTCTTGGTGGGGTTGCGCTGCTCGATGGCCACCGCGGGGGAGATCCCCTCCACGCGGTCCACGTCCGGCTTCTCCATCCGCTCCAGGAACTGCTTGGCGTACGTGGAAAGCGACTCCACGTAGCGCCTCTGTCCCTCGGCGTAGACGGTGTCGAAGGCCAGCGACGACTTGCCGGAGCCGGAGGGCCCGGTCACCACGATCAGGGCGCGGCGCGGGAGGTCCAGGTCCAGGTTCTTGAGGTTGTGCTGGCGGGCCCCGCGGATGACGATGCGATCTTTCATGCCGAAAGTATACCGAAGTGGAGCCTCCAACGTAAGCGGCACGAGCGGGTTGTGGACGCTTGCATTTCAGGGGCCGTCATGGTGGCTTCGTGGACGGGCGGGCTCGGGTGCGGGGGGCCGCTCCGGAACCAGGCCAAACGGCCGGCCTGTTTCCTACGCGGGCTTCGGGAACCCCGCCAAACTGCCGGCGGGTTTCCCTGCGCCGGAGTGAGCCAGCCGAAACTGCCCGGCTGTCTCCCTCCGCAACAGATTTGAGGGGTACTGCGGAACGGCGGAACAGCGAACGACGGCAACGCCTGCAGCGAAGGCAGGCTGCCGATGGTCGCTCCTACCCCCACCGGCAGGAAGCCCTCCCCCAGAATTGGGGGAGGGTGGCGGCTCTCAGGCCGCCGGGTGGGGGCCGGTCTTCCGTCCCCTCCGCGCGGCCGGTAGCTTGCGCGCATGTCGCTCCTCGAATCGCTCTACGTCGCGGCGCTGCGCGCCGCCTCCCCCGCCCTGCCGCTCCTCGCCCGCGGGAGCGGCAAGCTCGCGCAGGGGGTGCGCGGGCGGCGCAACGTGCTGGACCGCATGGAAGCGTGGGCGATCACCGAGCGCGACCCCGCGCGCGACCTGGTGTGGTTCCACGCCCCCAGCGTGGGGGAGGGGCTCCAGGCCCGCGCCGTGGTGGAGGCGTTCCGTGCCCGCAGGCCGGACGCGCACGTGGTGTACACCTTCTTCTCGCCCTCGGCGGAGCGCTTCGCCATGAGCGTCCCCGCCGACTTCGTGGACTACCTGCCGTACGACCGCCCCGGGGACGTGCGGCGCGCGCTGGAAACGCTGCGCCCGCACGTGCTCGCCTTTTCCAAGACCGACGTGTGGCCCGTGCTCACGCGCGAGGCCGTGCGGCGCGGCGTGCGCCTGGCCCTGCTCAGCGGCACCCTGCCGGAGTCGTCCAGCCGCCTGTCCGGGGCGGCCCGGGCGCTGCTCGCGCCGGCCTACGGGCGGCTGGACCGCGTCGCCGCCATCTCCGCGGCGGACGCGGAGCGCTTCGGCGCGCTGGGGGTGCCCGCCGGGCGCCGCAGCGTGATGGGCGACGCGCGCTTCGACCAGGTGTGGCAGCGCGCCGCGGGCGTGGACCGCGATTCCCCGCTGCTGCGCGCGGTCGCCGCCCCCGGCCGCCCCGTGCTCGTCGCCGGCTCCACCTGGCCGGCGGACGAGGAGCGCCTGGTTCCCGCCGTGCGCGCCTGCATGGACGCGGGCCTGCCGGTGCGGCTGGTGCTGGTGCCGCACGAGCCCACCCCCGCCCACCTCGCCGCCTCCGCCGCGCGGCTGGCCGGCGCGGGGCTCGCCCACGCGCGCCTTTCCGAGGTGGAGGCGGGAGCGCCGGCCCCGGACGTGGTGCTGGTGGACCGCATCGGCGTCCTGGGCGAGCTGTACGCCGCGGGGGACGCGGCGTACGTGGGCGGCGGATGGGGGACGGCGGGGCTGCACTCCGTGCTGGAGCCGGCCGCGTTCGGGCTGCCGACGCTCTTCGGGCCGTGGCACGCCAACGCGCGCGAGGCCGGCGAGCTGGCCGCGGCGGGCGCCGCCTGGTCCGTCGCCGACGAGGGGGAGCTGGAACGGCGGCTGCGGGAATTGCTTGCGGACGGAGATCTCCGGCGCGCGGCAGGGGAGCGGGCGCGGGAGTACGTGCGGGCGGGGCTTGGCGCGGCGGAGCGGGGCGCGGAGGTGGTGGCGGAGCTGCTGGAGGGTCCCGCGTAGCCGCAGGGCCCTGCATGCGGCCACGCCGGACCCTGCGCGCCGGCGAGCCCGACGCTTCTCCCCCCGCCCGGCTTCAGGGATGAGAGGCTAGTTCTCGGGGAAGCAGTCGCAGTAGCCGTCCAACTGGTTGCAGATCCCGCCGTTGGACCCGCACTGGGTGAAGTGGAAGCAGTCGTAGTCGATGCGGCACGCCTGGAAAGGGATCTTCGCGGCCGTGCCGGCGAACGCCTGCGTCGCGCCGAAGCCGAGCACGCCCGCCACCGCGACGCCGAACACGCTCCGCAGGTACAGCCGCTTTCGATGGCTCATGGTGCTCTCCTCGTGTGGTGGGACGACGCCCGACCGGAAAGGGCGGACGGGTAATTTGTAGTCTGGAAATACGCTCCACGCAAGCACGCCGAGCGCCGTTCTTCCGTTCGCCGTTCCGCAGTACCCCCATGATCCGTTGCGGAGGGAGACAGCCGGGCAGTTTCGGCTGGCTCACTCCGGCGGAGGGAAACCCGCCGGCTGTTTGGCGGGGTTCCCGGAGCCCGCGCAGGAGACCGGCAGCAGTATCGCCGGGCTCCGGAGCGGCCCCACACCACGATCCGTCCGACGACGCGAAGTCCCTCCTCCGCACCCGCCCGGAGAAGGGACCTCACCAATCACACAGCCATCAAACAATCAGACGGAATCCCGCTCACCCTCCGCCTGCGACGGCTTGTCCTCCTGCCCCTCCGACCGCCGCTTCTCGTCGGCCGGCACCGGGCGCTCCGGCGCCGGCGCGTCCTGCTCGTCGGACGGCAGCGGGCTCTTCCCCTGCTCGCGCTCTTCTCGCTCCACGCTCGACCCCTCGTTCTCGGATGGACTCTCAGGCACCGTCCGGCACCCGCCCCTCCTCCGCGGCCGGATAGACCGCGGTCACGTCGTTTCCGCCCGACCCGGGCGGGGGCGGCTCCACCACCCGCTCTTCCAGCGGCTCGTGCGTGCGCGGGGGCAGCCCCATGATGCGGCGCAGGTCGGCCTCGTCCACCACCTCCACCTCCAGCAGCCGCCGCGACAGCACCTCCAGGATCTCGCGGTCCGCGGTGAGGATCTCGCGCACCCGCTCGTACGTCCCCTCCACGATCCCGTGGATCTCGCGGTCGATCACCCGCGCCGTTTCCTCGGAGTAGTTGCCGCCGCCCTCCTCCGTGCCCTGGAGGAAGTGCGCCCGCCGCGGGCCGGCGAAGTTGATGGGCCCCAGCTCGCGCGACATCCCGTACTCGGTGACCATGCGGCGCGCCAGGTCGGTGACGCGCTCCAGGTCGTTGCCGGCGCCGGTGGAGATCTCGTTGAAGACGATCTCCTCCGCCACCCGCCCGCCCAGCAGCACGGCGATGCGGTCCATCAGCTCCTGCTTGGTGAGCAGGTAGCGGTCCTCGGTGGGGAGCTGCTGGGTGTAGCCCAGCGCCGCCACCCCGCGCGGAATGATGGAGATCTTGTGCACCGGGTCGGCGGTGGGCACCCGCTCCGCCACGATGGCGTGCCCCGCCTCGTGGTAGGCGACGATGGTGCGCTCCTTGTCGTTGATCAGCCGGTTCTTCTTTTCCAGCCCGGCGACGATGCGGTCCACCGCGTCGTCCACCTCGCGCATGGTCACCGCCGGCTTGTCGCGGCGGGCGGCCAGCAGCGCGGACTCGTTGAGCAGGTTCTGGAGGTCGGCCCCCACGAACCCCGGCGTGCGGCGGGCGATGCGCTCCAGGTTCACGTCCTCGCCCAGCTTGATCCCCTGCGCGTGGATCTTGAGGATGGCGAAGCGGCCGTTGAGGTCGGGGCGGTCCACCAGCACCTGCCGGTCGAAGCGGCCGGGGCGCAGCAGCGCCGGGTCCAGGATCTCGGGGCGGTTGGTGGCGCCCATGATGATGACGCCCATGCGCGGGTCGAAGCCGTCCATCTCCACCAGGAGCTGGTTCAGCGTCTGCTCGCGCTCGTCGTTGCCCCCCATGATCCCGCCCTGCGAGCGCGCCTTCCCCAGCGCGTCCAGCTCGTCGATGAAGATGATGCAGGGCGCCTGCGCCTTGGCCTGCGCGAACAGGTCGCGCACCCGGGCGGCGCCCACCCCCACGAACATCTCCACGAACTCGGCCCCGGAGATGGAAAAGAAGGTGACCCCGGCCTCGCCCGCCACGGCGCGCGCCAGCAGCGTCTTGCCGGTGCCCGGGGGGCCCACCAGGAGCACGCCCTTGGGGATCTTGGCGCCCAGGTTGGCGAACTTGTCGGGGGTGCGCAGGAACTCCACCACCTCCACCAGCTCCTGCTTGGCCTCGTCCACCCCCGCCACGTCGTCGAAGGACACGCCCGTGCCCTCCTCGCCCACGATGCGGGCGCGGCTCTTCCCCACCGTCAGCACCCCCTGCGTGGGGCTCATGCGGCGGATGATCCAGAACCAGAACAGGGCGATCAGCGCGAAGGGGAGCACCCACCCCAGGAGCCCGCTCAGCCAGCTGACCGGGAGCCCGGCGTAGTCCACCCCGTGGGCGTCCAGCAGGGGGTACAGCGCCTCGTCGTTCTCCACCCCGGTGCGCGTCACCGACCAGGTCTGCACCTTTTCGGCGGCCTTCACCGAGTCGGTGGGGACGGCCTGGATCACCGACCCGCCCAGGCGGACCTCCTCGACCTGGCCGGCGCGGACCTTGTCCTTGAACTCGCTGTACCCGATCTGCTTGGCGCCCTGCCCCGCGAGCAGGTAGTGGATGGCGAAGATCGCCAGGAAGGCGACGACCAGGTAGCCCACCGAGAAGCGGGTCTTGCGGTCGTCGAGCGGCCCTCCGGGGCCGCGGTTGACTCGCCGGTCGGGGTTCTTGCGGCGGTCCTTGAGGGTCTTGTTTCCGTCTGCCATGGCGGCCGCCGGGCGCAAGAGTCGGACCACGATCGGCCGTCCAGGGGGGCGCCCCCGAGCGACACCGGCCC
>JBEVLE010000237.1:0-9990 GCA_040509335.1 Longimicrobiaceae bacterium
CGGCGTCGAGGAGCACCAGCTCCGCGCCGTGCCCGGCCACGCGGGCGGCCAGCTCCGAGCGGGTCACGACCACGGCGGCGCCGGAGTCGGCCAGCATGAAGCGGGTGCGCTCGGGCGGGTGGGCGGGGTCGAGCGGGAGGTAGACGCCGCCGGCGCGCAGGATGCCCAGCACGGCGACCACCATCTCGGCCGAGCGCTCCAGGCAGAGCCCCACGCGGACCTCCGGCCCCACGCCGAGCCCCCGGAGGTGGTGCGCGAGCCGGTCGGCGCCGCGCAGCAGCTCGGCGTAGGTGAGCACCCGGTCGGCGAACTCCACGGCGGGCGCGTGCGGGGTCCGCGCGGCCCAGTCCGCGACCCGATCGTGCAGGCACGACCGCGGGAAGTCGGCCGCGGTGTCGTTCCACGCTCCCAGCACCATGGCGCGCTCGGCGCCGCGCAGCAGCGACAGCTCCGACAGGGGGCGCGCGGGGTCGGCGGCCATCGCCTCCAGCGTCGCTTCCAGGTGCGCGGCCATGCGCTCCACCGTCGCCGCGTCGAACAGCGCCGCCCGGAAGACCAGCGTCCCGCCCAGCGCGTCCCCGGAGTCGGCGACCGCCAGGTCCAGGTCGAAGCGGGCGACCGCCTCGCCCTCGCCGAACGGTTCCAGCGCGGCCGCGCCCAGCCGCGGACGCTCCGCGGGCCCGCCGGCGCGGTCCAGCGCGAACACCGCCTGGAAGAGCGGCGCGTGGGTGAGGCTGCGCTCCACGCCCAGCTCCTCCACCAGGCGCTCGAAGGGAAGGTCCTGGTGCGCGTACGCGCCCAGCGCCTCCTCCCGCACCCGCGCCAGCAGCCCGCTCCAGGCAGGGTCGCCGCCCAGGTCGGCCCGCAGCGCGAGCATGTTGACGAAGAAGCCGATCAGCCCCTCCGTCTCCCTCCGGTTGCGCCCCGCGATGGGGGTGCCCACCACCACGTCGTCCTGCCCGGCGTAGCGGCCCAGCAGCGCCTGCCAGGCGGCGAGCAGCGTCATGAACAGCGTGGTCCCCTCGGCCCGCGACAGCGCCCGCAGCCGGCGCGACAGCTCCGCCGGGAGCGCGAACGCGTGCCTCGCCGCGCGCGGGCTCTGCCCGGCGGCGCGCGGACGGTCGACCGGGACCTCCAGCAGCGGGGGGGCGCCGGCCAGCCGCTCCCGCCAGAAGCCGATCTGCTCGTCCAGGACCTCGCCGGAGAGCCAGCGGCGCTGCCAGGCGGCGAAGTCGGCGTACTGCACCGGCAGCGGCGCCAGCGGCGACGACCCGCCGCGGGCGAAGGCGGCGTACAGGGCGGCCACCTCCCGCACCAGCACCTGCATGCTCCACCCGTCGCTGACCACGTGGTGCAGCGTGAACAGCAGCACGTGGTCGGCGCCGCCCAGGCGCAGCAGCGTGCTCCGCAGCAGCGGCCCGCGCGCCAGGTCGAACGGCGTCGCCGCCTCGGCGTCCGCCAGCCGCAGCGCCTCGCGCTCGCGCTCCGCCGCCGGCAGCCCGCCGAGCTCCACCACCGGGAGGGCGGCGGGCGCGGCCGGGTGGACGACCTGCACGGGGACGCCGCCGCGCTCCTCCAGCGTGGTCCGCAGCGCCTCGTGCCGCCGCGTCAGCTCGCCGAAGGCCGCCCGCAGCGCCGCGGCGTCCAGCGGGCCGCGCACGCGCAGCGCGTGGGCCATGTTGTAGGCGGGGCTCCCCGGGTCCAGGCGGTCCACCACCCACAGCCGCTGCTGCGCGAACGACGCCGGCAGCGGTCCCTCGTGCCCGCCGGCGAGCCGCGCGACGGGCGGCGGGGCCGGGGCCCCGGCGCGCTGCAGCGCCTCGACGCGACCGGCGAGGGCGGCCACGGTGGTCGCCTCGAACAGCGTCCTCAGCGGCACCGCGACGCCGAACGCGTCCCGGATCCGCGAGGCCACGCGGGTGGCCAGCAGCGAGTGGCCGCCCATGTCGAAGAAGCTCCGTTCCACCCCCACCCGCTCCGGGTCCAGCTCCAGCACCTCGGCCCAGATCCCCGCCAGCACCTCCTCGGCGGCGGTGCGCGGCGCCACGTACCCGTCCTCCGCGCCCAGCTCCGGGGCCGGCAGCGCGCGCCGGTCCGTCTTGCCGCCGGCGTCCAGCGGCAGCCGCTCCAGCACCACGACGGCGCCAGGCACCATGTAGTCCGGGAGCTGCTCCGCCAGGCTTTCCCGCAGCTCGGCAACGGACATCTGCGCTCCCTCCTCGGGGACCACGTAGGCCACCAGCATCCTCTGCCCCGGCACGTCCTCGCGCACCACGGCCACCGTCTCGTGCACCCGCGGGTGCGCGGCGAGCGCCGACTCGACCTCGCCCAGCTCCACGCGGAAGCCGCGGATCTTGACCTGGGCGTCGAAGCGGCCCAGGAACTCCAGCGCCCCGTCCGCCCGCCACCTCACCCGGTCGCCGGTGCCGTACAGGCGCGCGCCCATCTCCCTGGAGAAGGGGTCGGGGACGAAGCGCCCGGCGGTGAGATCCGGGCGGCCCAGGTACCCGCGCGCCACCCCGGCGCCGCCCAGGAACAATTCCCCGGGGATGCCGATCGGGAGGGCGTCGCCCCGGGCGTCCAGCACGTACGTCCTCACGTTGGGGAGCGGACTGCCGATGGGGGGCGCTCCCCCCTCCACGCTCTCGGGGACGGCGTACAGGGTCGCGAGCACCGTGGCCTCGGTGGGGCCGTACCCCACGTACAACCGCGCCTCCGGGAACACCTCCCGCAGCTCGGCTGAAAGCTCCGGCGCGACCGCCTCGCCCCCGGCGAAGACGTACCGCACGCCGGCGAGGGCGCCGGGCTCCAGCAGCCGCGCGGCCAGCACCACCTGCCGGTACAGCGCCGGCACCGCGGCGATCCGCCCCGCCGTGCGCAGCTCCTCCACCAGCGCCGCCGCGTCGCGCACCATGTCCAGCGGGAGGAGCCGCACCGTCGCTCCGGCCAGCAGGGGGACCAGCCCCTCGAAGATCCAGATGTCGAAGGCGAAGCTCACCACCCCCAGCACCACTTCGCCCTCGCGGTAGGGGAACTCGCGCCGCATGGACGCGGCGAAGTTGGCCAGGCTGCCGTGCTCCACGACCACGCCCTTGGGCGCGCCGGTGGAGCCGGAGGTGTAGATGACGTACGCGGCGCTGCGGGCGTGGACGCCGGAAGGGGGAGGCCCGGCGACTTCCGCGGCGATCGCCGCCGCGTCGCGGTCCAGGCACACCACCTCGCCGCCGAAGGCCGGGAGCCGCTCCGGGAGGCCGCCCTGGGAGACCAGCACGGCCGCGTCGGCGTCGGCGAGCATGTAGGCCAGCCGCCCGGCCGGGAGCGTGGGGTCCAGCGGGACGTAGACGCCGCCGGCCTTGAGCACGCCGAGCACGCCCACGACCAGCTCCACGTCACGCTCCAGGCACAATCCCACCCGCACCTCGGGGCCCACGCCCCGGCGCCGCAGGTGCCGCGCGAGCCGGTCGGAAAGGCGGTCCAGTTCGGCGTACGTCAGCACCCTGTCTCCGCGGGTGACCGCGGGGACGTGCGGGGTGAGCGAGGCCTGCGCGGCGAACGTCTCGTGCGCCGGCACCTGCGGGAAATCGGCCGCGGTCGCGTTCCACGCTTCCAGCACCTGCACGCGCTCGCTTCCGCGCAGCAGCGACACCTCGGTGAAGCGGCGCGAGGGATCGGCGGCGAGCGCCTCCAGGCAGGCGCCCAGGCTTTCCGCCATCCGCCCGATCGTCGCGGCGTCGAACAGCGCTTCGCGGTACAGCAGCACCCCGGCGAGCCCGTCCTCCCCGTCCTCCAGCATGAGCTCCAGGTCCACGGGAAGGCCCTCGGCCCCGGCGCCGAACGGCCGCACCGCCGCGTCCCCCAGCGGCGGCGGCGCGGGGCGCGACCGCCCCAGCGCGAACACGGCCTGGAAGAGCGGCGCGTGCGTCAGGCTCCGCGCGGTCACCAGCGCGTCCACCAGGCGCTCGAAGGGGAGGTCCTGGTGCGAGAACGCCCCCAGCGCGTCGTGCCGCACCCGCGCCAGCAGCTCGCGCCAGGTGGGCTCCCCCGCCAGCTCGGCCCGCAGGACGAGCATGTTGACGAACAGCCCGATCAGCCCCTCGGTCTCCAGCTGCGTGCGGCCGGCGACGGGGGTCCCCACCACCACGTCGTCCTGGCCGGAGTACCGCCCCAGCAGCGCCTGCCAGGCGGCGAGCACGGTCATGAACAGCGTCGTGCCCTCGTGCCGCGCGAGCGAGCGCAGCCCGCGCGACGTGTCCGCCGCCACGGCGAAGGCGTGCCGCCCGGCGTGGGCGCTCTGCCCGGCCGCGCGCGGGCGGTCCGTCGGGAGCTCCAGCAGCGGCGGGGCCCCGGCGAGGCGCTCCTTCCAGTAGGCGAGCTGCCGGTCCAGCTCGTCGTCGCCCAGCCACTCGCGCTGCCACAGCGCGTAGTCGGCGTACTGCACCGGGAGCTCGGGGAGCGGCGAGGGCTCGCCCCGGCCGAAGGCGCCGTACAGCGCGGCGACCTCGCCCACCAGCACGTCCAGGCTCCACCCGTCGCCCACGGCGTGGTGCATGGTCACGCACAGCACGTGGTCGTCCGCCCCCAGCCGCAGCAGCACGGTCCGCAGCAGCGGCCCCCGCTCCAGGTCGAACGGGCGCACGGCCTCCTCGTGGGCCAGGCGCAGCGCCTCCCGCTCCGGCGCCGCCCCGGGGAGCCCCCGCAGGTCGATCGCCGGGAGCATCGGCCCCCCGCCGGGCCGGACGACCTGCACCGGCACCCCGTCGCGCTCGGCGAACACGGTGCGCAGCACCTCGTGGCGCCGCGCCAGCTCGCCCAGGGCGGCGCGGAGCGCGCCGGTGTCCAGCTCGCCCCGCAGGCGCAGGGCGGAGGGCATGTTGTAGGTGGATGCGCCCGGCTCCAGGCGGTCCATGAGCCAGAGCCGCTGCTGCTGGAACGAGAGCGGGAGCGGCCCGTCCCGCGGGACCCGCCGCACGGGCGGAGCCGCCTCGCTCCCGCCGCTCCGCAGGGCGTCGATCCGCCGCGCCAGCCCGGACACGGTGGGCGCGTCGAAGATCGCCCGGAGCGGCACCTCGACCTCGAGCGCCTGCCGCACCCGCGAAACGATCCGCGTCACCAGGAGCGAGTGCCCGCCCAGCTCGAAGAAGCTGTCGTCGGCCCCCACGCGCTCCACGCCCAGGACGTCCTCCCAGATCCCCGCGAGCACCTCTTCCGTGACCGTGCGCGGCGCGGCGCTCCCGTGGCCCGCCGCCTCGGGGGCGGGGAGGGCGTGCCGGTCGACCTTGCCGTTGGCGGTAAGCGGAACGCTCTTCAGCACCGCGAACCACGCCGGCACCATGTGGTCGGGGAGGACGCCCTGGAGGCGCGCCCTCAGCTCCGCCGCGGACGGGGCGGCGCCCTCCGCGGGGACCACGTAGGCCACCAGCTGCCGCTGCCCGGCCGCGTCCTCGCGCTGCATCACCAGCGCTTCCCGCACCCGGGGATCCTCCAGCAGCGCGGCCTCGATCTCCCCCGGCTCCACGCGGAAGCCCCGGACCTTGAGCTGGAAGTCGGTCCGCCCCAGGTACTCCATCTCCCCGGACGCCAGCCACCGCACGCGGTCGCCGGTGCGGTACAGGCGCGCGCCCGGCTCGCCGCCGAACGGGTCGGGGACGAAGCGCTCCGCGGTCAGGTCGGGGCGGCCCAGGTAGCCGCGTGCCACCCCGGCGCCGCCCACGTACAGTTCGCCCGACGCGCCCAGCGGCGCCGGCTGCATCCCCGCCCCCAGCACGTACGCCCGGGTCCCGGCGATCGGCCTGCCGATGGGCACGCTCCCCGCCGCGCCGTCCGCGTCCTCCACCCGGTGCACGATGCACCCCACCACCGTTTCCGTGGGCCCGTACTCGTTGACCACCACGGTGCCGGGCGCCACGCGCCGCCAGTACGCCGCCAGCTCGGCCGGCAGCGCCTCGCCGCCCACCACCAGCGTGCGCGCGGCGGCGGCCGCCTCGGCCTCGGTCAACTGCTCGGCGAGCAGCCCCAGGTGCGCCGGGGTCAGCTTGACCAGCGTGAACCCCGGCTCCTCCCGCAGCGCCCGGGCGAGCCCCTCCACCGCGTCGGCCTCGTCGGTGAGCACCACGCGCTCGCCGCGCAGCAGCGGCACCAGCAGCGAGGTCACCGTCAGGTCGAAGGCGAGCGAGGAGTGGACCGGCGCGCCGTGGCCCTCCCCGGCGTACGCATCGACCGCCCACGCCAGGTAGTTGCCCAGGCCCCGGTGGACCACCTCCACGCCCTTGGGACGCCCGGTGGAGCCGGAGGTGTAGATGACGTACGCCGCGTTTTCCGGCCGCAGGCCGCTCGCCGGGGCGGCATCGCCCCGCCGGGCGATCTCCGCCGCGTCGCGGTCCAGGCACACCACGCGCGCGCCGTGCTCCGGGAGGCGCTCCAGCAGCCCCTCGCGGGTCAGCAGCACCGCGAGGGCGGCGTCCTCCACCATGAAGGCCAGCCGGTCGGCGGGGTACGACGGGTCCAGGGGGACGTAGGCGCCGCCGGCCTTGAGGACGCCCAGCACCGCGACGACCATTTCCGGCCCGCGCTCCAGGCAGATCCCCACCCGCGCCTCCGGCCCCACGCCCAGGGCGCGGAGGTGCCCGGCCAGCCGGTTGGACTCCCGCTCCAGCGCGGCGTAGGTGAGCGTCCGCTCCCCGGAGCGCAGCGCCTCCGCCCCCGGCGCGCGCGCCGCCTGCCGCGCGAACATGTCGTGGACGAGCTCCGCCCCGGCGTACCCGGCGCCGGTGTCGTTCCACGTGGTCAGCAGCCGGGTGCGCTCGTCGTCGCCCAGCAGCGACACCTGCGACAGCCGGGCGCCCGGGAGCGCGGCCATCGCTTCCACGGCCGCGGCCACCTGCCCGAGCAGGCGCGCGGCGGCGGCGGGATCGAGCCGGTCCGGGTCGTGGTTGAGGCGCAGCCGGAGCGACTCGCCGGGGAGCACGACCAGGGTGAGGGGATAGTTGCCGCGCTCGACGGCGGCCATGCCGAGCACCGCCACTCCTCCGATCCCCCCGGCCAGCGCCTCGTCCACCGGGTAGTTCTCGTAGACGTAGATGCTCCCGAAGAGATCCTGGCCGGCGGGGACGTCGCTCCACCGCTGCACCTGCGTCAGCGGCACGCTCTCGTGCTCCCGCACCGCGGCGGCGTCCTCCTGCAGCGCGGCCAGCCACCCGTCCACGGGCGCTTCCTCCGCCAGGCGGACGCGCACCGGCAGCGTGTTGATGAACACGCCCACCATCTCCTCCACGCCGGCCAGCTCGGCCGGCCGCCCGGACACGGTGACGCCGAAGACCACGTCGTCCTCGCCGGCGTAGCGCGCGAGGAGAAGGGCCCACGCGCCCTGCACCACGGTGCCCGGCGTCAGCCCGCGCGCCCGTGCGAAGGCGTGCAGCGCCCGCGTGGCCTCGCCGGTGAGCTGGAGGTCCGCCTGCTCGCGGCGCTCCGGGGCGCCGGCCGGGGCGGCGTGCTCCATCGGCAGCGGGGTGGGCGCGTCGAAGCCGGCGAGCATCCCGCGCCAGAACGCCTCGGTGCGCGAGGGATCCTGCCGCTCCACCCAGGCGACGTAGTCGCGGTGGCGCGGCGCCGCCCCCAGCGCGGGCGTCCGCCCGGCGGCGAGCGCCTCGTAGGCCGCGCGCAGGTCGCGGAAGACCAGCGGCAGGCTCCACCCGTCCAGCACGGCCTGCAGGAAGCTCCACACCATCCGGTACCGGTCCCCGCCGGTCCGGAAGAGCGCCACCCGCATCAGCGGCGCGATGTCCAGGTCGAAGCCGCGCTCGCGGTCCTCCCGCAGGTAGTCCTCCAGCGCCGCGCGCTGCCCGTCCTCCGGGAGGGCGCGCCAGTCGTCCTGCACGAAGGGGACGTGGACGTGCCGGTGGACCACCTGGAGCGGGCGGACCAGGTCCTTCCACAGGAAGCTCGCGCGCAGGGCGGGGTGCCGCGCCAGCGTCGCGTCCCACGCCCGCCGCATCGCCTCGCCGTCCAGCTCGCCCTCGAGCTCGAAGGTGCTCTGCGCGAGGTAGAACCCCTCCGCGCGCGAGTACAGGACGTGGAAGAGCAGCCCCTCCTGGAGCGGCGACAGCGGGTAGACGTCCTCCACCTCGCGGCCGCTCCCCGGCAGCCGGTCCAGCTCCTCCTGCGACAGCCCCGCCAGCGGGAAGTCGCTGGGCGTGCTCCCCCCCGCTTCCGCCGAGACGCAGTGCGCGACCAGCGCGCGCAGCTCGGCCAGGTAGCGCCCGGCAAGCGCCTCCACCGTTTCCCGCCGGTGGATCGCCTCGCCGTAGCTCCAGTCCACCCGCAGCCGCCCGCCCTGCACGATGCTGTTCACCTCCAGCAGGTGCTGCCGCGGCGCGTCCGGGCTCGTCCCTCCCGCGCTCTGCTCCGCGGCCAGCCCGAAGAGCCCGTCGCCCGCCTGGCCGGCGTCGGCCTGCCCCAGGTGGTTGAAGCTCACCTCCGCGCGCGGCTGCTCCGCCAGCCGCCCTCGCGTCGCCGCGTCGGGGCTCAGCCAGCGCAAGGCCCCGTACCCGATCCCCTGCCCCGGCACCTCCCGCAGCTGCTCCTTGACCCGCTTCAGCGACGCGCCCTCGCCCTCCGCCCCGCGCAGGTCCAGCAGCACCGGGTACACGGTGGTGAACCACCCCACGGTGCGCGACAGGTCCACGTCCTCGAACAGCTCCTCGCGGCCGTGGCCCTCCAGCTCCACCAGCAGCCGCGTCTCCCCCGTCCACCCCGCGAAGGCGCGCGCCAGCGCGCACAGCAGCACGTCGCCCACCTGCGTCCGGTACGCCGCCGGCACCTCCGTCAGCAGCGCCCGCGTCTCGTCCGCGTCCAGCGAGACGGACAGCGTGCGCGACGACCCCACGGTGTTGTGGGCCCGCCCGGCCGGCGAGTCCACCGGCAGCGGCCGCACCATCCGCCGCGGCTCGTCCAGCCAGAAGTCCAGCTCCGCGTCGAAGCCGCCGCGCGCCGCGCGCTCCGCCAGGCGCCGCGCCCAGCGCTGGAACGACGTCGTCTTCGCCGGCAGCGTGACATCCTCGCCCCGGCTCAGCTGCTCGACGGCCGTCTCCAGGTCCTCCAGCAGGATGCGCCAGGAGACGCCGTCCACCACCAGGTGGTGCACGACGAGCAGCAGCCGCGAAGGCTGGTCCGCGCCACCGTCCAGCAGCAGCGCGCGCAGCAGCGGCCCGTGCTCCAGGTCCAGCCCCGCCTGCGCCGCCGCCGCCTCGTCCGCCAGCCCGGCGAGGTCCACCGTCTCCACCGGCACGGGCGCGTCCACCGGCGCGCACGTCTGCACCCACGCGCCGTCCGCGGCGCGAGCGTAGCGGAAGCGCAGCGCGTCGTGATGCGCGACGATCCGCTCCAGCGCCGCCGCGAGCAGCTCCGCACCCAGCGGACGCCGCAATTCCAGCAGCAGCGGCATGTTCCAGCGGTCGCGCTCCGGGATCTCCTCCGCGAAGAACCACCGCTGCACCGGCGTCAGCTCCACCTCGCCCGTGACCGGACCCTGCTCCGTCCTCACCCCGGCGCTCCCGGCGGCGCCGACCTCGAGCGCGAGCCGCGCCACCGTCGGGTGCTGGAAGAGCTGCCGCGGACGGAGCCACAGCCCGGCCCGCCGTGCGCGCGAGACGATCTGGATCGCGACGATGCTGTCGCCGCCCAGCTCGAAGTAGTTGTCGTGCACCCCAACCCGCTCCACGCGCAGCACCTCCGCGAGGATCCCGCACAGCGTCCGCTCCACCTCGCTCGTCGGCGCCACGTATCCCGCGGACGCGTCGGCCGGACCTGCCTCCGGCGCGGGGAGGGCGCGCCGGTCGATCTTGCCGTTGGAAGTCAGCGGCACATGCTCGATCGCCACGAAGGCGCCCGGAACCATGTACTCCGGCAACCGATCCGCCAGGTACGCGCGCAGCTCGTCCGCGCCCACCGCGAGCGTGCTTCCGCCGTCGGACGGGACCACGTAGGCCACCAGCA
>JBEVLE010000238.1:0-12837 GCA_040509335.1 Longimicrobiaceae bacterium
CGCCCCCGTCCGGGGGCGGGCTTTCGCGCGTCCGGGTGTGGCGAGCCGCCGTCAGTGGTGGTGGGCGGTGGCCTCCTTGCGTACCTGGATGCGGCGCGTCGGCGCGGCCGTGGCCGAATCCACCGCCAGGAGCTGCATCATCCCGCGCTCCTCGTGGCCCAGGATGTGGCAGTGCATCACGTACTGCCCGGTGAAGTCGGCGTAGCGCTGCCGGATGATCACGTAGCCGGGGTTCCCCACGGGATCGTTGGCGTCGGGGAGCGGGAGCGCCACCACGTCCAGCCACACCGGGGCCCGGTTGGTCGCGGCCGCCGCGTTCAGCTCCGCGTAGAGCGCCGCGTTGGGGTCCGCGGCGCCCTGCGGGTACACCACCTGGATCACCTGGAACGGGTTGATGTGGATGTGGAAGGGGTGGTTGGTCGCCAGGCTCTGGTTCACCACCTTCCACGTCTGCACCGAGTCCAGCCGCATGGGGAGCGGCGCTCCGCCCGCGTTTTCGGGCACGTACACGCTCTCGCTGAACTTCTGGTTGGGCTCGCGCACGGTGCCGATGTAGAAGCGCGTGGGGTCCGTCTGCGACTTGCTGGCGTAGGCGGAGTCCGCGAACACGATCACCGGCATCCCGGCCGTGTCGATGGAGTCCGCGTCCAGGGGCCCCGGCAGGTTGTCCAGGAAGCCGGGGAGCGGCGGGAGCGCGTCCGGGAGCGTGGAGGCCGCCGGCCCGTCGACGATCTGCACGTAGAAGAGCGGCGTGGGAGCCGCGAGCGCGGTCAGCCTGCCCCTGCCGCCGCCCCCGCCTCCACCGCCACCCTGCCGGCGTCCCTTGCGGGTGCCGTCCAGGAGGTTGAGGTGGCCCACCGGGACGGCGTGCACCGCGAACACCCCCTTGTTGGTCGGGGCCTGCACGAACACGTCCAGGCGGTTGCCGGGCGCCATGAGGACGCTGGTGTCCGCGGCCGGACGCCCGCCCGGAGCGCTGTAGTTTGCCGGCGCGTACTGCACGCCGTCGCGGGCGATGTCGTACAGCGTGGGCTCCGCGCCCGCCGAGTCCGCGAAGGAGATGCGGAAGTTGTTGGACTTGGTGACGTTCTCGTTGACGATGCGCCACCGCTGCACCTCGCCCGGGTGCATCACGATGGTGGGGGTGAGCTGGCCGTTCACCAGCGTCGGGGGGACGCTCGTCGTCGAATCCGCGGGCCTGAGCAGGTTCAGGGTGGTGTCCACCTGCTGAAGCGCCACCATGTGCTCCCGGATCCCGTGCCGCCGGGTGAGCTCGTCCAGCGCGCCGCCCTCCACCAGGAAGGCCCCGGACATGCCGTTGCTCACCTGCAGCGCCACCGAGCCGTGCTTGTGCGGGTGGTACCAGTGCGTCCCCGGCGACTGGTTGAGGGGGATGCGGAAGGCGTACTGGAAGGTGTCTCCCGGCGCGATCTGCAGGAGGACGTCGTCGCCCAGGCTGTCCGGGGTGACGTGGAAGCCGTGGTAGTGGATGTTGGTCCACTCCGAGCCGTGGAAGCAGTCCAGGTAGGTGTCCACCGAGTCCGCGGCGGCGGGGTAGTCCACGCACGCGTCGTTGGTGCCCACCGGCGGCTTCACCAGGCCGTTCACCAGCTTGAGGTGCACCGAATCGCCCGGGCTCACCCGGAAGGTGGGGCCGGGGAAGCCCACGACGCCGGAGTCGGCGTACGACACCCCGTTGGCCGCCAGGAGCTGGTAGGTGCGCAGCGGCAGGGGCTGGGTGTGGCCGGGCACCGGCAGCGTCGCCCAGACCGCCGCCAGCGTGACGTCCAGCACGCCGTCCGGTCCGGTCCGTACCTCGAAAGGCTCCGTGAGCGTGTCGGTGGGGAGCGGCTGCGGAGCCGGCGGGGTGGCGGTCGGCAGCTCGAGCCCCGGCATGGTGGGAGCGCAGCCCCACAGCAGCAGGGCGAGCGCGGCGGGCGGGACAAGCCGCAGTCGCCGGGTTCCGGGTGTGGCGTGGATGTCCATTCGTGGCCCTCCAGGGGCGCAGGGGATGGGTGGAACGGCGGGCCGGGGCAACACCCGCGGAGGAGGACTTCGACTGCGGTGGGAACGCGAAGCGTGACAGGATATCTGCGGCTCCTCGCGGCCGCAATCCTGCCGCTGCATCCGCGGAGCGTGACCTCAGGGCCACGGGGTTGCCCATAGGTACTTTCCCTCCCCATTCTCCGCCCATGAATCCTTCCCTCTTCACGGACACCATCGCCGCCGTGGCGACTCCGCCGGGCCGCGGGGCCGTGGCGCTGGTCCGCGTCACCGGGCCGGACGCGCTGGGCGTCCTCCTCCGGCTGGCCCCCGGCCTGCGCGGCGCCCCGCCCGCGCGGGCGCAGCGATTGGCGCGGCTGGCGCACCCGGAGACCGGCGAAACGCTGGACCGCGCGCTGGTGGCGTACTTCCCCGCTCCCGGCAGCTACACCGGCGAGGACACGGTGGAGCTCGCCACCCACGGCGGCTTCCTCACCCCGCTGCTGGTGCTGGACGCCGCCCTCGCCGCCGGCGCCCGCGCCGCCGAGCCGGGCGAGTTCACCCGCCGCGCCTACCTCAACGGCAGGCTGGACCTGCTCCAGGCGGAAGCCGTCGCGGACCTCATCGACGGCCGCTCCCGCGCCCTTCACCGCGCGGCCGTGCACCAGATGGAGCGGGGCCTTTCCCGCCGGGTGGAGGCGCTGCGCGAGGCGCTGGTGGGCGCGCAGGCGCTGCTCGTGTACGGCATCGACTTCCCGGAAGAGGACGAGCCTCCCGTACCTCCGGAGCGGATCCGCACCGCCGCGGAGGACGTGCTGCGGAGCGTCGACGGGCTGCTCGCCACCGCGCCCGAGGGGGAGCTGCTGCGCGAGGGCGCGCTCACCGTGCTCGCCGGCCGTCCCAACTCCGGCAAGTCGTCGCTGTTCAACGCCCTGCTGGGGGTCGAGCGGGCCATCGTCACCGAGATCCCCGGCACCACCCGCGACGCCCTGGAGGCGGTGGTGTCGCTGGACGGCTACCCGTTCCGCCTGGTGGACACCGCCGGGCTGCGCGAGACCCCCGACCGGGTGGAGGAGATCGGCATCGAGGTGGCGCGCCGCTACCTGGCCGCCGCCCGGCTGGTGCTGTTCTGCGTGGAGGCGGGACGGCCGCTGGAGCCGGAGGAGGAGGCGTTCCTGCGCGAGCCCGGACCCGCGTCCGTGGTGCTGGTGCGCACCAAGGCCGATTGCGCCCCGGGCCCCGCCGACCCGGGGAGCGCCGCGGCGGATGGGCTCCCCTCGGTACGCGTCTCCGCACCGCACGGTGAGGGCCTGGGCGAGCTCCGCCGGCACCTCCTGCGCGCGGCGTTCGGCGGGATCCTGGGCGAGCCGGGGGAGGCGCCGCTGGTCACCCGCGAGCGGCAGGCCCGGGCGCTGCGCCACGCGCGCGGCGAGGTGCGGCTTTTCCTGGAGGCCTGGGAGGAGGGGATTCCCCCGGAGTTCGCCGCCACGCACCTTCAGGCGGCGGCGGGGGCACTGGAGGAGCTGCTGGGGGTGATCGGGACGGAGGACGTGCTGGACCGCGTGTTTTCCAGCTTCTGCGTGGGGAAGTAGCGCGCCGCGGAGCGATGCTTGCGAAGGGGCGCCGGTGATCGGCGGCCCCCGGCGGGCGCCGCCACGCATTCACGCGAGCCCCGGACGCGCCCGCATGCGATGGATCCTGCTCCTGGCATCCTCCCTCTGCCTCGCGTCGGGCGAGCTCCGCTCGCAGAGCTTCGCGCACTGGCTGGAGCCGGGCACACGAGTACGCGTCACCGCGCCGGCGCTGGAGCCCGCACGGGTCGCCGGCAACGTCGCGCTCCTCCACCCCGACACTCTGGTGCTCGAGCGCCGCGGCCGGCGCCTCCCCATCGCCAACGCGCGCATCGACCTGATCGAGGTGAGCCGGGGGCTCGACCGCCGGCGCGGGGCGTGGCGTGGGACGATCCTGGGCGCCCTGGTCGGGGCCGGGCTGGGGGTGACCTTCGGCGCGCTCGGGGCCCAGGACCTCCCCACCGGCATCGGCACCTCCGCGGCGCTCGGCTTCCTGGGAGGCGGCCTGGTGGGCGGCGGGCTCGGCGCGGGGGTGGGGGCGGTGTTCGCGCCGGAGCGCTGGCAGGGCTACCGGATCGAGCATCCCACGGCGGCCGCACTGCGGAGACCCTGAACCGGGCCGCCCGGCGCCGGGTGCGAAAAACCCTGTCTGGAAGGCTCGCTGACGCACGAAAGCTCCGGACACGACCGCTCCCCCTCCTCAGGGTGAGATCGTGCGACAGAAGCGATCTGGCAGCGCTGTTTTGTTCGGGAGATCTTCGGGAATCTTGGGCGGTCTAGCGGACGATCTCGAACGTGTCGCCCTCGACGGGTCCGGTGGGGACTTCCTCGACCTTCTCCACCCGTGAGCCGGGAGGACCCTGCGCGAGCTGCTCGCGGAACGCGTCGACGATCGCCTCCCTTCCGCGCACCCGCACCTCCACGGAGCCGTCCGGGCAGTTGCGAACCGTCCCGGCGAGCCCCAGCCCCCGGGCCCGGGAGCGGGTCCACCAGCGGAAACCCACTCCCTGGACCTTCCCCCGGACCCGGTAGGCGGCCTCCTTCATCCCTTCACCGCATCTCCTGGTGGCTGGGACGACGGTGCGGAGCCGATTCGCCGGAAGCGCCGCCGCCCCCGGTGCCGCCGCCCTGGAGGTTCTGGAGCAGGGTGCCGAGAAGCCCGCCGGGGTTTCCCTTCCCCTGCGCCATCCCCAGCAGGTTGCGTCCTTCCTGGGCTACGGCCGCGCTCAGGCCGCCCATGATGGCGCCCTTGAGCTGGTTCTTGGCCTTGTACAGGGTGGTGCTGCGCTTCCCCTGCACCTGGTCGCCCCTCCCCGCCAGGAGGAAGCCGACTCCGAAGGCGAGGCCGAGCGCCGGGAGCGGGTTCTCGCGCACCTTGTCCAGGATGCCGCGCTCCTCCAGCACCTGCTCCGCCCGGCCCAGCGCCTCGCCCGCCTTTTCGCGCGCCTGTCCGGCCGCGTCGCCCACCCGGCCGGACACGTTGCCGGAGAGACCCTGCAGGCGCTCGCGGGCCTGGCCGGCCACGTCGCGCACCCGGTTCATGGCGCCGCCTTCCGCGGAGCCGCCGCTCGGCTCCCAGGAGCTGCCCGCGGAGGTGCCCGCGGGCGCGATGGCCCCGTAGCCGGTCTCCACGTCGCGGCCCATGCTCAGGCCGCTGTGGACCTCGCCGGTGCCGGCTCCCAGGTCGCCCATGGCGCGGGAGCTCGTCCCCGTGTCGAGCGAGGCGTCGTCGCGGGAGCCACCCGTCAGGCCGGAGCTCCCGGTCGACCCGGCGCCACCCAGGCCGGAGCCGTAGCCGGTGCTCCCCATCCCGCTCAGGCCAGCTCCTTCTTCGCCTGCTGGATTTCGCTCTGTAGCCACCGTTTGTCCTCCTTCAGAGTTTGAATGGTCTGGTCGGGGCCGAGGTCGTCCTTCTTGAGGTTGCTCAGGTTCTTCTTCGCCAGCAGCCCTCCGACGACGACGAAGACGAGACCGACCAGCAGCGCGCCCAGCCAGTAGTTGTCCAGCAGGTCCCCGATCGCCGCCACCAGGAAGGCGGTGAGGACCAGCAGCCCGACCAGGAGGAGCCCGCCGCCGACCGCGATCATGGCGGCATCCTTGGTGGCGCTGCGGAGGTTCTCGCGCATCTCCGCCTTGGCGAGCGACACCTCCTGCTTGACCAGCGTCGCGCTGTCCTGCGCCAGCTGCTTGAACAGCTCACCGAGCGACGGCTCCGGCCCCGGCGCGCCGGGGGGCCGGTCCGTCACGGCCGTGCGGGTCACGTGGATGTCGTCCTGCATGGTTGTTGTCTCCTACCGCAGGATCTTGCCCAGGACCCAACCCGCGGCGACACCGATCAGGAGCGTCTGCAGGGGCTTTTCCCTGACCATCCGCTCGACGTCGCTCTGAAGCGCCCGGACGTCGTTGTCGCGAAGGTAGCGCGCCGTGGATTCCATGGTGCTGGCGGCCTGCTGCGCGAGGTCGTTGGCCTTCCCCATGGCACCGCTCGGGGTGCTGCCGCCCCGGTCCGCGAGCCCGCTCAGGCGGTTCGCCGCCGTTTCCAGCCCGTCCGCCGCCCGTCCGAGCACCTGGTTCGCACGGTCCTCCAGCCCCGCCGCGCTGCCGCCTGTGCTGCTCGCCGTCTCGGTCGCCGTGCTCCCGAGGCCGCCGCCGCTCAGCCCGCTGCCGCCGGTTCCCAGCTCCGACGCCGTGCTTGTGCCGGTCCCACCGAAGCTCGGCGTGTTGGCGGCTCCCGCACCCGTGCCGGCCGTGCCCGCGCCGGTGCTCCCGCTCAGTCCGCTTTCGCCGGCGCCCAGGCTGCTGCCGCCGAGCCCGGCGCCGCTCCCCGTTCCGGTGCTTCCACCCAGGCCGGAGGTGCCGCCCAGCCCCGCCGCGCCGCTCCCGCCGGTCCCCGTGCCACTCCCATATCCGCCGGTACCGCCGACGTCCCTGTTCTGGTCGTCCATGGTCCCTCCTGGTGTTTAGGCTCCGTTCTCCGGGAGGGCACCTATGCGCAACACCTGTGCCAGGGTGGACATGCGTTCCGCCGGGCCCGCGCGGCGGGAAGCGGGTAGCTCTCAAGTGTTTACGAACGCCTGGCCCGGCGATGGTGACCGCGAAGGAGCGGAAGTGTTCCACGTGGAACAGCGCCGCACCCCGCTTGTAACAAGGCTCGCCGGGCAACCCCTGCACAACCAGCGACGGCGGAGCGGATGAGCCAGCGGTACGACGTGATCGTGGTAGGTGGGGGCCATGCGGGAGTGGAAGCGGCCGCGGCGTCGGCGCGCGTCGGCGCGTCCACGCTGCTGGTGACACCCAACCTGGAGGGGATCGGGCAGATGAGCTGCAACCCCGCCATCGGTGGGGTCGCCAAGGGGACCGTGGTGCGGGAGGTGGATGCGCTCGGCGGGATCATGGCGCGGGCGACCGATCGCTCGCGGATCCAGTTCCGCATGCTCAACCGCTCCAAGGGCCCCGCGGTGTGGGCTCCCCGAGCCCAGTGCGACCGCGGCCTGTACCCGCGCGCGGCGCGCGCCCTGCTGGAGGACCACCCCACGCTCCACTTCATCCAGGGGATGGTGGGGTCGCTCCTTCTGGATGGAGGTCGCGTCGCCGGCGTACGCACCGAGGGTGGCGCCGAGCTGCGCGCGCGGGGCGTGGTTCTGACGGCCGGGACTTTCCTGCGTGGGCGGATACACATGGGCCACGCCCCCGCCGTCCCCGCCGGGCGAGCCGGGGACCCGCCCTCGGTGCGCCTCGCCGAGCAGATGGAGGCGCTGGGGCTGGAGGTCGCGCGCTTCAAGACCGGCACTCCGCCGCGGATCGACGGGCGCTCGGTGGACCTGTCGCGCCTGGAGGAGCAGCAGGGCGAATCGCCCGACTACCGCCTTTCGGCGTGGGCGCGCGAGCCCCTCCTCCCGCAGCTCCCCTGCTGGATTACCTGGACGGGCGAGCCTCTCCGCGACATCGTGGACCGGCACCTTGGAGACTCGGCGCTGTACGGCGGGGAGATCTCCGGGCGGGGCCCACGGTACTGCCCGTCCATCGAGGACAAGATTGTCAAGTTCCCGGACGCGGCCCGGCACCAGCTCTTCCTGGAGCCGGAGGGACTCGCCACGCGGGAGATGTACGTCAACGGCCTGTCCACCTCCCTCCCCGCGGAGGTGCAGCTGCGGATGCTGCACAGCATCCCGGGGCTGGAGGAGGCCCGCATGACCAAGCCGGGCTACGCGATCGAGTACGACTACTACCCCCCCCACCAGCTCCGCCCCACCCTGGAAAGCAAGGCGCTGGAAGGATTGTTCCTCGCGGGGCAGGTGAACGGGACGACCGGCTACGAGGAGGCCGCCGGGCAGGGGGTGCTCGCGGGGGCCAACGCGGCGCTCGACGCGCTCGGGCGCGACCCACTGATCCTGGAGCGCGACCAAGCCTTCATCGGCGTGCTGGTGGACGACCTCGTGACCCGGGGGACCGATGAGCCCTACCGGCTCTTCACCTCGCGCGCCGAGTTCCGCCTCATGCTGCGCCAGGACAACGCGCTCGCCCGCCTGGGGCCCATCGCCGAGCGGGCCGGGCTGCTGACCGTGGAGCAGGGCGAGCAGCTCCACCGCCGCCTGGACGCTGCAGCGCGCGTGCATGCCTGGCTGGGCAGCACCAACGCGACCCCCGCACAGGTGAACGGCGTGCTGGAGGAGGCCGGGCAGGCGCCCATCCGTGAGCCCACCCGGCTCGCCCAGCTCCTCCGCCGCCCCGGGGTCTCGGCCGTTTCCCTCGCCGCCGCGGTCGGGGGAGAGCCCACGGGCGCCTCGGCGGACGGGATCGACGAGGCCCTCGCCGCGGCGGAGATGGAGCTCCGCTACGAGGGCTACCTGCTGCGCGAGCGTGAGCGCGCCGAATCGCTCCGGCGCCAGGCGGATTTCCCACTCCCCGACGATCTCCCCTACCCTGCCCTGGAATCCCTGTCGTTCGAGGCTCGCCAGAAGCTGGAGCGCATCCGGCCGGCGACGCTCGCGCAGGCGGGCCGGGTGCCGGGGGTGAGCCCCAGCGACCTGCAGAACCTGATGATGGAAGTGAGGAAGCGCAGGGCGGTCGAAGGTTCGGAGTCGCGGATGCTGGGGACGTAATCGTCATCGAGTGGTGGGTGCTTTCTGTCCGCGCCCCCCATACCTGCCGTGTTCCACGTGGAACACTGTGCCTCACGTGTGCGCGCACGCGCGTCGCTGGACGCTCCGTGCCCCGGGGGGTTATATTTCGCGCTTCATTCCCACCTCCAGAGCAGGGACCAGCCTTGTCGCGCATCATCGCCATCGCAAACCAGAAGGGCGGCGTCGGGAAGACCACCACCGCCATCAATCTGGGGGCGTGTCTCGCCGTTGCCGAGAAGAAGACGCTCGTCATCGACACCGACCCGCAGGGGAACGCCACGAGCGGCCTGGGGATCGTCAAGGATGACCTGGAGCGCTCGATCTACGACGTGCTGGTGGAGGGAGCTTCGCTGGAGGACGTGATCGTCCCCCAGGTCCACTTCCCCTACCTGGACGTGGCGCCCGCCACTCAGGACCTGGTGGGGGTCGAGGTGGAGCTAGTTGCCCGGGCGGCGCGCGAGAACATCCTGCGCGAGGCGCTGGAGCCGATCCGCGACCGGTACGAGTACATCCTCATCGACTGCCCGCCGTCGCTGGGGCTGCTCACGCTGAACACCCTGACGGCGGCGGACGCGGTGCTGATCCCCATCCAGTGCGAGTTCTACGCGCTGGAGGGGCTTTCCCAGCTGCTCAACACCATCCGCATCGTGCAGAAGAGCCTCAACCCGCGGCTCCAGATCGAGGGGGTGCTGCTGACCATGCACGACGGGCGGCTCAACCTGTCGCGTCAGGTGGCGGAGGAGGCAAAGGAATACTTCGGCCCCAAGGTGTACCGCAGCGTCGTGCCGCGGAACGTACGAATCGCGGAGGCGCCCAGCTTCGGCAAGCCGATCGTGCTGTACGACATCGTTTCCGTGGGGGCAAAGAGCTACCTGGCGCTCGCCAAGGAGGTGATCGCCCGCACCCCCAAGGGCTCGCGTACCGAGGCCGCCCCGCTCGCCGTGGCGGCGGGAGGGGAGTAAGCCGTGTCCGGAGCCAAGAAGCAGGCGCGCCTCGGCAAGGGGCTCGGAGCCCTCCTGGGGGAGTACCTTCCCCCGGCGGACGCTCCGCACTCGCAGGATGGGATCCGCGTGGTCCCCATCGCGCGCATCGCTCCCAACCCGTTCCAGCCGCGCCGGGAGTTCGCCCCGGAGCAGCTCGCGGAGCTGGAAGCCTCCATCCGCGAGAACGGCCTCCTGCAGCCGCTGGTGGTGCGGCCGCGCACGGAAAGCACGCCGGACGGGGCCGACTGGGAGCTGATCGCCGGCGAGCGGCGCTGGCGGGCGATCCGCCGCCTGGAGTGGACGGAGGTCCCGGTGGTCGTCAAGGAGATCGACGACCGCGCCATGCTGGTGCTGGCGATCGTGGAGAACATCCAGCGCGCGGAGCTTTCCCCGCTGGACGAAGCGGCGGGGTACCAGAAGCTGATCGAGGACTTCGGCTTCACCCAGCAGGAGGTCGCGGAGAGCGTGGGAAAGGACCGCTCCACCATCGCCAACCTGCTGCGCCTCCTCCAGCTCCCCGCCTCGGTGCAGGGGATGGTGAACCGCGGCGAGCTGTCCATGGGCCACGCACGCGCCATCCTGGGGCTGGGCGGCGAGCGGGAAATGGCGGAGCTGGCTCGCGAGGCCTCCGACCAGGGGATGTCGGTGCGCGCCGTGGAGGAGCGGGTGCGCACCCGCCGCGGCCCGGCCGCCGCGCAGTCCGCTCCGCGCGAGGCCGAGCGCCCCGCGGACCCGCACGTCCGCCACCTGGAGGAGGAGCTGCAGCGCGCGCTAGGGACCGCGGTGCGGATCCGGGTGGGCGGCGGACGCAGCGGCAGGATCGAGATCCCCTTCTACAACGCGGACGACTTCGACCGCGTGCTGGAGCTTCTGCTCGGCGCGGAGGCGGGAAAAGTCTGATGCCCCTCCCGCAGCGCCCGGAGAAGAGGTAGCATGCCCCGGGACGAGCGACGCATGACCTTCATCGTGGTTCCCCACGGCGGAGGCGGCCTGAGCACACGGTCGTTCGAGATCTCGTACCGCCGTCTGCGCGTGGCCGCCCTGCTGGTGGGGGCCGCGGTGCTGATCTGGGTCGTTTCCATGGGCTCGTGGGTGCTGGTGGCGGCGCAGGCCGCGCGCGTGCCGGGGCTGAAGCGCGAGGTGGCGGAGCTGGAGCAGGAGCGCGTGCGCGTGCAGCAGCTCGCCGCGCTGCTCGGGCGTATGGAGCGCCAGTACGAGCAGGTCCGGACGATGCTGGGGGCGAAGGCGCTGGAGGAAGCGCGCGCGCGCCGGGCCTCGGGCGCCCCGGGGACCGATTCGCTGCCGGCGGAGAGCGCCGAGGCGACGGTCCCTTCGTCGTGGCCGCTGGAGGGCGACGGCTTCGTCACCCGCGAGCACCTGGCCCGCGTCACCGGGCGGCACCCGGGGATCGACGTGGCGGTGGCGGAGGGGACGCACGTGCGGGCCTCCGGGGCGGGGACGGTGGTGGAGGTGGGGGAGGACAGCGTGTACGGCAGGTTCGTACGCATCCGCCACCGCGACGGGTACGAGACCATGTACGGGCACGCGTCCGAAGTGCTCGTCGAGCAGGGGGCGCAGGTGGCGCAGGACCAGGTGATCGCGCTCAGCGGCAACACCGGCCTTTCCACCGCCCCGCACCTGCACTTCGAGGTGCGCAGGAACGGCGAGCCGGTGGATCCGCGGACGCTCGTGAAGGTTCCCAGGTGACCAGAGCATGTTCGGAAAGAAATCTACGGAAAGGGGTGCCGTGGCACGCGAACGGGTGAGCGCCGCGCTGGGCGTGGCGGCGGCGGACGGGGCGATCTCCATCATCGGGGCCGGAATGCGCATCGTGGGCGACCTGGTCACCGACGGCACTGTGCGCGTGGAGGGGCGGGTGGAGGGAACCATCCGCGCGGGAAAGGCGGTGGTCCTGGGCAAGGGTGGCGAGGTGGTGGGCGACATCTTCACCCAGGACGCGGTGATCGGCGGACGGGTGCAGGGCCGCGTGTTCGCGGAAAGCCGCCTGGAGCTGCAGAGCACGTCCGAGATCAGCGGGGAGATCCGCGCCCGCACGGCGCACCTCCAGCTGGACGAGGGAGCCCGCTTCAACGGCCAGATCCAGATGGTGGACGAGGACGGGATGCGGGCGCTCCCCGCCGTCGAGGTGCCGAGGGAGTAATCCACCGGACCGGAGCGAGTTCTCCACATCCGCTGGAATCCCGCAACGCGTTGTTGCACCGTTGTTTGTGGTTTTCCACAGCTCCGTCCACAGATTTTCCACGCGAGTTTTCCACGTGCGTGGAATCGGCCCCGGGGAGGGTCCTGACGATGCGGCTCGAAGAGCTCTGCGCCTACCTGGACGGGTACCTGCGGATCGGCGAGGTGCCCGATTACGCGGGCGCGCTGAACGGGCTGCAGGTGGAGAACGGCGGCGAGGTGACCCGCGTGGCGGTGGCCGTGGACGCGGCACAGGCGACGGTGGACGCGGCAGTGCGCGCCGGGGCGGACTTCCTCTTGGTTCACCACGGCCTGTTCTGGGACGGCAGCCAGCCGGTGACCGGGCGCCGCTTCCGGCGTCTGCGGGCGCTGCTGGAGGGCGGTGTGGCTGTCTACGGCGCCCATCTGCCGCTGGACGTGCACCCGGACGTGGGGAACAACGCGGTGCTGGTGCGCGAGCTGGGAATGGAGCCGCTGGGCACCTTCGGCGACTACAAGGGATACCCCCTGGGAGTATGGGGCGAGCTGGACCTGTCGCGCGAAGCGCTCTGCGCGCGGCTGGACGAACTGCTGGGGGGGCGGGTGAAGATGGTGCCGGGCGGGCCGGAGCGGGTGCGCCGGGTGGGGGTGATCACCGGCGGTGCGGGGAGCATGGTGCCCGCGGCGCAGGCGGCGCGGCTGGACGCGTTCGTGACCGGCGAGGGGGCGCACCACAACTACTTCGACGCGGAGGAGGGGGGGATCAACCTCTTCCTGGGCGGCCACTACGCGACCGAGACGTGGGGGGTGCGGGCGCTTGCGGCGCACCTGGAGGAGCGATTCGGGCTTCCCTGGACGTTTCTGGACCATCCTACCGGTCTGTGATGCCGGGTTTCGTAGGAACGGCTTGGAACTGCGGGGTTGGGCGTGCCCCCGGCTGGCGCCGGGGCCGGGCTTCGGCTCCGTGTGACGTCCCCGGCGGCCGGCGCGATTCGCGCC
>JBEVLE010000239.1:0-4430 GCA_040509335.1 Longimicrobiaceae bacterium
GTCTCCCGTGCGATACAGCCGCGCCTCCGCGTCCGCGGATAACGGGTCGCGCACGAAGCGCTCGGCGGTGAGCGCGGGGCGGTTGAGGTAGCCGCGCGCCACCCCCGCGCCGCCCACGTACAGCTCGCCCGGCACCCCGACCGGCACCGGCAGCCGCGCCGGGTCGAGCACGTACAGCCGCAGGTCGGGGATCGCGCGCCCGATCGGACTTCCCGATCCGCCGAAGACGTCCACGCGGCTCAGCGGCCGGTAGGTCACGGGCACGGTGGTCTCGGTGATCCCGTACATGGTCACCAGCCGCGGCGTCTCGGCGCCCCGCCGCTCCACCCACTCGCGCAGCGAAGCCGGCTCCAGCGCCTCGCCGCCGAAGACCACCACGCGCAGCGCCAGATCCCCGCCCCGCTCGCCGTCGACGCGGATGAACTGCCGGAACGCCGACGGCGTCTGGCTCAGCACGGTGACGCCCTCGCGCTGCACCAGCGCGTGGAAGGCCTCCGGATCGCGGCTCACGTCGAACGGGACGACGACGAGGCGGCCGCCGTGGAGCAGCGCGCCCCAGATCTCCCACACCGAGAAGTCGAAGGCGTAGGAGTGGAAGAGCGTCCACACGTCCTGCTCGCCGAAGCCGAACCACGCCTCGGTGGCCGCGAAGAGGCGCGACACGTTGGCGTGGGTGACGACGACGCCCTTGGGCCGGCCGGTGGAGCCGGAGGTGTAGATGACGTACGCGGCGTTCTCCGGGGCGACCTGAACCTCCGGCGCGGACTCGTCGCCCCCGGCATCGGCAAGCGCGCCACCGAGCGCGATCACCTCGATCGGGGCGTCGCCCAGGAGCGGGCGCAGAGCCTCCTGCGCCAGGATGATGGCGCAGCCGGAATCCTCCAGCAGGTAGGCGATGCGCTCGGCGGGATACGCGGGGTCCACGGGGAGGTACGCGCCGCCGGCCTTGAGCACGGCGAGAAGCGCCACGACCAGCTCGGCGGAGCGCTCGGCGCACACGGCCACGCGCACCTCGGGGCCCACGCCGCGGCGGCGCAGGTGGTGAGCGAGCCGGTTGGCCCGGCGCTCCAGCTCCGCGTACGTCAGCGTCTCTCCGCCGGAGGTGACCGCGGGCGCGTGGGGCGCGCGCTCCGCCTGCCGCGCGAACACGCCATGCACGCACGCCGCCGGGTACGCCCGGGCCGCGCGGGACGACCGGAGCAGCGGGGCCCACTCGTCGCCGCGCAGCAGCGACACCTGGGCGACGCGCCGCTCCGGGTGCGCGACGAACGCGTCCAGCACCGCGCCCAGCTGCGCCAGCAGGCGCCCGGCGCCCGCGGCGTCGAGCCGCGCCGGGTCGTGGTGAAGGCGCAGCGACAGCCGCTCGCCGGGCGCCGCCACGAGCGTGAGCGGGTAGTTCCCCTGCTCCGCGGCGGTCATGCCGCGCACCGCCGCGCCCCCGATGCCGGCCGCCACGGCCTCGTCCACCGGGTAGTTCTCGAACACGTAGTTGCTCGCGAACAGCTCCTGCCCGGCGGGGACGCCGCTCCACTTCTGCACCTGCGACAGCGACACGTACTCGTGCTCGCGCAGCGCCGCGGCGTCCTCCTGCAGCGCGCCCAGCCACTCGTCCACCCGGGCGTCGCTCCCCGGCCGGACGCGCGCCGGCAGCGTGTTGATGAACACGCCCACCATCTCCTCCACCCCCGCCAGCTCCGCCGGCCGACCCGACACGGTGACGCCGAAGACCACGTCGTCCGCCCCGGCGTGGCGCGACAGCAGCAGCGCCCACGCGCCCTGCACCAGCGTGCCCGGGGTCAGCCCGCGCGCCCGGGCGAAGGCGTGCAGCGCCCGCGTGGCCTCCGCGGCGAGCTCGATCCCCGTCTGCTCGCGGCGCTCCGGGCCCGGCGCCGCCGTGGCGCGGTCCAGCGGAAGCGGGGTGGGCGTGTCGAAGCCGGCCAGCATCCCGCGCCAGAACGCCTCGGTGCGCGACGGGTCCTGACGCTCCACCCAGGCGACGTAGTCGCGGTGGCGCGGCGCCGCTCCCGGCGCGGGCGTCCGCCCGTCGATGAGCGCCTCGTAGGCCTCGCGCAGGTCGCGGAAGACCAGCGGCAGGCTCCACCCGTCCAGCACGGCCTGGAGGAAGCTCCACACCATCCGGTGCCGGTCCTCGCCGGTCCGGAAGAGCGCCACCCGCATCAGCGGCGCGGTCTCCAGGTCGAAGCCGCGGGCCCGGTCCTCCCGCAGGTAGTCCTCCAGCGCCGCCCGCTGCCCGTCCTCCGGGAGGGCGCGCCAGTCGTCCTGCACGAAGGGGACGCGGACGTGCCGGTGGACGAGCTGCAGCGGCCGGGACAGGTCCCGCCACAGGAAGCTCGCGCGCAGGGCCGGGTGCCGCGCCAGCGTCGCGTCCCACGCCCGCCGCATCGCTTCCCCGTCCAGCGCGCCCTCCAGCTCCATGCCGTACTGCGCCACGTACAGCCCCTCGCCGGGCGCGTACAGCACGTGGAAGAGCAGCCCTTCCTGGAGCGGCGACAGCGGGTAGACGTCCTCCGCCTCGCGGCCGCTCCCCGGCAGCCGGTCCAGCGCGTCCTGCGACAGCCCGGCGAGCGGGAAGTCGCTGGGCGTGCTCCCCCCCGCATCCGCGGCAACGCAGTGCGCCACCAGCCCCCGCAGCTCCGCCAGGTAGCGGCCGGCCAGCGCCTCCACCGTCGCGCGCTGGTGGATCGCCTCGCCGAAGCGCCAGTCCACCCGCAGGCGGCCGTCCAGCACGATGCTGCTCACCTCCAGCAGGTGCTGCCGCGGCGCGTCCGGGCTGATGGCGCCGTCGCCCTGCTCCGCCGCCAGCGCGAAGAGCCCATCGTCCGCCAGGCTGGCGTCGGCCTGCCCCAGGTGGTTGAAGCTCACCTCCGCACGCGGCTGCTCCGCCAGCCGCCCGCGCGTGGCCGCGTCCGGACCGAGCCAGCGCAGCGCCCCGTACCCGATCCCCTGCCCCGGCACCTCCCGCAGCTGCTCCTTGACCCGCTTCAGCGACGCGCCCTCACCCTCCGCCCCGCGCAGGTCCAGCAGCACAGGGTACACCGTGGTGAACCACCCCACGGTGCGCGACAGGTCCACGTCCTCGAACAGCTCCTCGCGGCCGTGGCCCTCCAGCTCCACCAGCAGCCGCGACTCCCCCGTCCACCCCGCGAACGCGCGCGCCAGCGCGCACAGCAGCACGTCGCCCACCTGCGTCCGGTACGCCGCCGGCACCTCCGTCAGCAGCGCCCGCGTCTCGTCCATGTCCAGCGAGACGGACACGGTCCGCGACGAGCCGACGGTGTTGTGGGCCCGCCCCTCGGGCGAGTCCACCGGCAGCGGCCGCACCATCCGCCGCGGCTCGTCCAGCCAGAAGTCCAGCTCCGCGTCGAAGCCGCCGCGCGCCGTGTGCTCCGCCAGGCGCCGCGCCCAGCGCTGGAACGACGTCGTCTTCGCCGGCAGGGTTACGGCTTCGCCCCGGCTCATCTGCTCGACGGCCGTCTGGAGATCTTCCAGCAGGATGCGCCAGGAGACGCCGTCCACCACCAGGTGGTGCACGACGAGCAGCAGCCGCGACGAACCGTCCGCGCCGCCCTCCAGCAGCAGCGCCCGCAGCAGCGGCCCGTGCTCCAGGTCCAGCCCCGCCTGCGCCGCCGCCGAGCGCCGTTCCGCCAGCGCCGCGGCCTCGTCGGCCGGCAGCCCGGCGAGGTCCACCGTATCCACCGGCACCGGTTCGTCCACCGGCGCGCACGTCTGCACCCACGCGCCGTCCGCGGCGCGAGCGTAGCGGAAGCGCAGCGCGTCGTGGTGTGCGACGATCCGCCCCAGCGCCGCCGCGAGCAGCTCCGCACCCAGCGGGCGCCGCAATTCCAGCAGCAGCGGCATGTTCCAGCGGTCGCGCTCCGGGATCTCCTCCGCGAAGAACCACCGCTGCACCGGCGTCAGCTCCACCTCGCCCGTGACCGGACCCTGTTCGGCCCCGTGCTCCACGGCCCCGGCCGCGCTCACTTCGAGGGCGAGCCGTGCCACCGTCGGGTGCTGGAAGAGCTGCCGCGGACGCAGCCACAGTCCGGCCCGACGCGCACGCGAGACGATCTGGATCGCGACGATGCTGTCGCCGCCCAGCTCGAAGTAGTTGTCGTGCACGCCCACCCGCTCCACGCGCAGCACCTCCGCGAGGATCCCGCACAGCGTCCGCTCCACCTCGCTCGTCGGCGCCACGTAGCCCGAGGATGCCGCGGCCGGACCCGCCTCCGGCGCGGGGAGGGCGCGCCGGTCGATCTTGCCGTTGGAGGTCAGCGGTACATGCTCGATCGCCACGAAGGCGCCCGGAACCATGTACTCCGGCAACCGATCCGCCAGGTACGCGCGCAGCTCGTCCGCGCCCACCGCGAGCGTGCTTCCGCCGTCGGACGGGACCACGTAGGCCACCAGCA
>JBEVLE010000240.1:0-3235 GCA_040509335.1 Longimicrobiaceae bacterium
GCCATCACGGCCCGGGCGCTGTCCTTCTGCCCCGCGCGGGCCAGGACGGCGGCCGCCAGGGCGCGCCGGTACACCGGGCTGTACCCGCGCGCCTCGGAGCGGGCGTGGGCCGGCGGGTCCAGCCGGTCCAGCTCCGCCACCAGGCTCCACGCCAGGGCGGGGTCCGCCGGCTGCGACGGGTCCTCGCGGAGCAGGGTGAGCCGGCACTCGACAAAGCGCCAGTCCCGCGGAAAGCGCCGCCGGGCCGTGTCGCACAGGGAGCGCGCCTCCCGGTGGTCGCCCACGAAGAGCGCCCCGAAGAACAGCCGGTGGAGCACGTCGTCCGCGTCCTCCAGGTAGGCGTCCTCGGCCAGCGCCCGCCGCGCGGCCAGGTCGGACTCGGCGAAGTGGCCGCGGTAGCGCAGCACCATGCTGAGCCTGCTCCAGGCGCTCGCCAGCGACGGCTGGGCGGCGACGGCGGCGCGCAGGTCGCGCTCGGCGTGCTCCAGCCCGGCGGCCTCGCCGGCCCCCCCCGGGACTTCGGCGGTGAGGTTCATGGTCGCGGTCCCGCGCAGCTCCAGCGCCAGCGGGTTGCGGGGCTCGCGCTCCAGGACACGCCCGGCGCGGTCGAGCGCCTCGGCGAACAACGCATCCCCCCGGCCCCGCTCCCTGAACGCGGTGCGCTCCAGGGCGATCCACCCCCGCAGCAGCACCGGCCGGGTCCAGCCCGGGTCCTCGCGCTCGGCGCGCGCCAGGAGCGAGTCGGCCCGCGCCAGCAGGCGGTCGGCGGAGGAGGCGTCCAGCGGCTCCGGGGCGGGCCCCAGGCTCATCGCGTCCCCGCGCAGCGCCTCCGCCTGGAGAACCCGCTCCCACGCCGCGGTGCTGCGGGTCTCGGAGCGCGTCTCCCGCAGCTCGATCTCGCGGCCGAGCCTGCGGCGCAGCAGCCCGGACACCTCCTCGGCAAGGGCGTCCTCCAGCGTGAACAGCTCGGTCACGGGATGGACGAGGGTGTGGCTCTCCAGGTGCGACCGGGTGGCGGCGTCGATGAGCTGCACCGTCACACGCACGCTGTCGCCGGAGCGCTGCACGCTCCCCTCCACCACGCTCCCCACCCCGAGGTCCGCCACCATGCTGTCGAAGGGCGCCGGCGCGTCGCGGTACGGCTTGACGCCGTTTCGCGAGATCACGTCCAGCGCCTCCACCTGGCTCAGGGTGTGGATCAGCGACTCGGTGAGGCCGCTGGCCAGGTAGCCCATCTGCCCGCCCGGGGAGTGGTCGTCGAAGTACAGCACGGCGATGCGGCGCGGATCCGGGCCGGGAGCCGTGGACGGATCGGAGGGCTCGCCGGTCATCCCCGCCAGGACGGCGAGCGCCAGCCCGGCGAGCACTCCGGCCGCCCCCGCGTACGGGACCAGCCACCGGGACCTCCGCGGCCCGGAAGCCGGCTGGCGCGCCGGAGGCGGCAACACCCCGCCCGCGGCCGGCAAGGCCGACGGCGTGCCGGGGACCGGGTCGGGAACGGGCGCGTCCACCGTCGGATCCGGAGCGGCCGGCTCGGACACGGCCGCGGCGACGGGAGCCGGGACCGGCTCGGGGGACGCCACGCCATTCGCCGGTGGAGGCGCGGGCGGAGGCGCCGGGGGGAGGCGGACGGGGCCGGTCCTCAGGCGCTCCACGGCGGCCGCGAAGTCATCGTCCGGCTCCACCCCCAGCTCCTCGCGAAGCAGCGCGGCGTGCGTTTCCGCGAACCAGAGCGCCGAGGCTCGCTCCCCCGCCGCGTCCAGCGACAGCATCAGCCGCATTCCCACGCGCGAGTTGTAGGGATCGGCCACGGCCAGCCGCCGCCACCACTCCACCGCGTCCTGCGGGCGCCCCGCGGCGTCGCGCTCCTCGGCCAGGCACTCCAGCGCCCGCGTGAAGGTGCGGGCCAGCCGGTCGCGCTCCGACTCGGCCCAGCGCTCGAACTCGGGCGCGTCGGCCACGTAGAAGCCGTCCAGGAAGGGTCCCCGGTACAATCGCGCCGCCCCCGCCACGTCCCCGCCCTCCACGCTCCGCTCGAACTCCTCCACGTCGCTGCGGACCACGGCGCCGTTCAGCCCCACCTCGTCGCCCGCCGACACGAACGCGTCCTCGCCCAGCTCCTTGCGCAGCACGTACAGCGACTCGGACAGGAGGTGCCGGGCCGCGTCCGTGGGATGCTCGGGCCAGAGCAGGCCGATGATCCGCTCCCGCCCCACCGGCCGCTCCCGCGCCGCGGCGAGAATGGCGAGCAGCGCCAGCCGCCGCTTGTGCGCGGCCCTGCCCACGACGGGCCCGTTGCGGCCCTGTAGCACCGCGCCGCCCAGCAGGTTGAGGGCAAACATTGAGAGGAGGTGGAGAAGGGAACGGACGGTGTGCGGAAAAGGGATTGAGCGCCCCGGTGCATAGTTAAGCGCGGACCGGGAAAAGGCGCAAGCAACGCGTCCCCGACCGCTGGAGAAACCGGCTCCGTGCGACCGCCGGAGCCCCACTCACCGGTTCCACCACAGGAGGAAACGATGGCCGCTTACGAGATCAAGATCGACCTGGTCGGCGACACGGCCGAACAGCTGCTCGAGGGGAAGTACTCGCTCTACGCCTTCAAGGCGGTCACCGGGCCCAGCGGCGGAACTCCGCTGGTGTGGTTCCAGACCAACAACTTCCTCAGCAAGGTGTCCGTGCAGTGGTCGGAGGTGTACGGCGCGTACATCTCCAACGACCAGCAGCTCAAGCCCAACGTGCTGATCGAGGCCGAGCAGGACTTCAGCCCGGTGGACCTGAACCAGACGGTGACGATCACCGACTCGGGCGGCGACGGGACCGTGACCACGGGCGGCAATCCGCTGGGGATCACCATCGAGAACAAGTCGACCACCAAGTTCATCACCGGCATCATGCAGGAGAGCACGAACGGAGGAGTTTCGGCCATGTGCGCCTTCCCGCTCCACGGCAAGGGCTCCGACGTCATCATCCCGATCGAGCAGGTGCTCCTGATGTTCTCGCAGGACCCCGTCAACACGGGCACCGTGATCGAGCAGGCCTTCAGCGAGGGGGTGCTGTTCAACATGACCACGGTACCGGGCCAGCCGGTCTCGGTGAGCTACGACATGGACAGCGGATGGGACTTCGGCAATCAGCCCATCTGCACGAACGTCGGGTTCCAGGAAGACCTCATCCCGCTGCTGGTGCTCCCGCCGTCGTGAGCGAAGGCACGTCCGGGCGGCGGCCGGAGCGGCCG
>JBEVLE010000241.1:0-14090 GCA_040509335.1 Longimicrobiaceae bacterium
TGCGGAGGGAGACTCGCCGGCAGTTTGGCGAGGCTCCCGCAGCCGGAGCGGAGACAGCCGGGCAGTTTCGGCTGGCTCCGCGACCCGCGTAGGAAACAGGCCGCAGTTTGGCCTGGTTCCGGAGCGGCCCCACACACGACACCCAACGGGAATGCGGAACAAGCCAGCTCTCGGACTCGCCTTCATCGCCCTGACGACGCTCGCTGCCTGCACCGGCGGCGACGGCCGCACGCCGCTCGTGGTCTACTCGCCGCACGGGAGCGACATGCTGGAGGCGTTCGAGAAGCGCTTCGAGCAGGCCCACCCGGACGTGGACGTGCAGGCCGTGGACATGGGCTCGCAGGAGGTGCTGGACCGCCTGCGCTCGGAGCGGGCGAACCCGCAGGCGGACGTGTGGTGGGGCGCCCCGGCCAACACCTTCGAGGACGCCGCGCGCGACTCGCTGCTGGAGCGCTTCGTCCCCACCTGGGCGGCCGCGGTGCCGGCGGAGGCCAGGAGCGAGCAGGGATTGTGGCACGGCACCTACCTGACGCCGGAGGTGATCGCGTACAACACGCAGGCCATCCCCGCGGCGGAGGTGCCCCGCGACTGGGACGACGTGCTGGACCCCAAATGGAAGGGCAAGGTGCTGGTGCGCGACCCCATGGCGAGCGGCACCATGCGCACCATCTTCGGGATGATCGTGCAGCGCGGCCTGCGCGAGACGGGCGACACCGCGGCGGGGTTCCAGTGGCTGCGGCGGCTGGACGGGCAGACCAAGGAGTACGTGCTGAACCCCACCATCCTGTACCAGAAGCTGGCGCGGCGGGAGGGGGTGCTGACGCTCTGGGACATGCCGGACATCGAGGCGCTCAAGGCGAACACCAGGTTCCCCATCGACTACGTGATCCCCAGCAGCGGCACGCCCCTGCTGGTGGACGCGGTCGCCGTGGTGCGCGGCACCCGGAACCCGGAGCTGGCGCGCGAGTTCGTGGAGTGGGTGGGCGGCGACGCGGCCATCCTTCCCGCCGCGCGCGAGTTCGGCCGGCTCCCCGCCCGCACGGACGTGCCGGAGGACTCGCTCCCCGAGGGGCTGCGCCGCGCCAGGCGCGCCATGGTCGCGGAGCCGATGGACTGGAAGCTCCTCCAGGAAAAGGGACCGGAGTGGATGCGGTACTGGGACGAGCACGTGAGAGGAAAGGGCCGGCTTCGGTAAATGGCGCGACTCCGCGTTGCTGCTCGTCGCCCCTCCCTGCGGCGTACAACCACGTACGCCTCAGTCGGGGACTCCTCGCGCGCCTTGATTCGCGCCATTTCCCTGTGCCTTGGAGTGTCCGTGGCCCCGTGCCGTTCCGCACTTTCGCACTCCCGCACTTTCGCACTCCGTCCCCGCCGTCGGCATGCTGCGGCTCGATGACCTGACCCGCCGCTTCGGCGACGTCGTCGCGGTGGACGGCGTGTCGCTGGAGGTGGCGCCGGGCGAGTTCCTGACGCTGCTGGGCCCCAGCGGCTGCGGCAAGACCACCACGCTGCGGATGGTCGCGGGGTTCGAGACGCCCACCGGCGGGCGCATCGTGCTGGAGGGGCGCGACGTCACCGCACTCCCGCCGCAGGGGCGCGGGGTGGGGATGGTGTTCCAGAACTACGCGCTGTTCCCGCACATGGACGTGGCGGACAACGTGGCCTTCGGGCTGCTGGCGCGGGGCGCGCCGCGGGCGGAGGTCCCCGCCCGGGTGGAGCGCGCGCTGGAGCGGGTGGAGCTGGGCGGCTACGGCAAGCGCCGCGTGCAGGAGCTTTCCGGCGGGCAGCAGCAGCGGGTGGCGCTCGCGCGGGCCATGGCGCCGGAGCCGCGCCTGCTCCTGCTGGACGAGCCGCTCTCCAACCTGGACGCGGCGCTCCGCGAGCGGACCCGCTCGGAGCTGCGGGCGCTCCTCAAGGAGCTGGGGATCACGGCGGTGTTCGTGACGCACGACCAGGAGGAGGCGTTCGCCCTGTCGGACCGCATCGCGGTGCTGGACCGTGGCCGCCTGCAGCAGGTGGGGACGCCGGAGGCGCTCTACGCGCGCCCGGCCAACCCGTTCGTGGCGGGGTTCCTGGGGCGCGCCTCGTTCCTGGCGGCGCGCGTGGAGTCGCGCCGCGAGCAGACGGCGGTCTGCCTGTTCCCCGGCGGGGAGCGCTGGGACGCGCGCGTCCCGGCCGGGGTGGAGCTCAAGCCGGGCGACGCGGTGCGGCTGATGGTGCGGCCGGAGTCGCTGCGCATGCGCCGCGCGGCCGCCGGCGGGGGGCGCGGGGGGCGGGAGCTGGAGGGGCGGGTGGCGGAGCGGCGCTTCGCCGGGGCCGCCACCTTCTACCGGCTGGAGGCGGGGCGCGCGGAGGTCACGGTGCAGGGCGCCGGCGGGGAGGCGGAGGTGGGGGAGACGGTGTACTTCCGCCCGCACAACGACGCGCTCCCCGCCGCCTTTCCCGCGGAGACGGGGTGAGCGAGGGCCGGCGGGTCGGGCGGGGAACGCTGCTGCTGGCGGTCCCCGTCGCGCTCCTCCTCCTGTGGCTGGTGCTGTACCCCAACCTGTTCGTGGTGCGGGACAGCCTGGCGGAGGGCGGGCGGCTCACCGGGGAGCACTGGCGGCGCTTCTGGGGGAGCGGCACGGAGCTGGGGGCGCTGTGGGCGAGCGTGTGGATCTCGGTGCTCAGCGTGCTGCTCTCGGCCGCGGTGGGGGTGCCGCTGGCCTTTCTGTTCTCGCGCTGGGAGTTCCCGGGGCGGCGCGTGCTGGGAGGGCTGGCGGCGATGCCGGTGCTGCTCCCGCCGCTGGTGGGAACCATCTCGTTCCTGTTCCTGTACGGCGAGAGCGGGTTCCTGACGCGCGGCGTGCAGCTCCTGCTGGGGATGGCGGAGCCGCCCTGGCGGCTCGCGGGACCGTGGGCGATCCTGCTGGTGCACGCGTACACCATGTACGTGTACTTCTACCTGTTCACCGCGGCGGGGCTGTCGCGGCTGGACGCCTCGTACGCCGAGGCCGCGGCGGCGCTGGGGGCGGGGCGCTGGACCACGCTGCGCCGGGTGACGCTGCCGCTGCTGGCGCCGGCGCTGGGGGGCGCGGGGCTGCTGGTGTTCATGACCAGCATGGCGTCGTTCAGCGCGCCGTACGTGTTCGGCGGGGGCTTCCGGGTGCTCACCACCCAGCTCTACGCCAGCAAGCTCAACGGCGAGGAGGGGCTGGTGGCGGTGGAGGCCACGGTGCTCGCGGTGACCTCGCTGCTCTTCCTGGTGCTGCTCCAGCGCTACGAGGGGGGACGCCAGTACACCGGGGCTTCCAAGGGCTCCGGCGCGGCGGCCCGCAGGCGGAGCGGCCGGCCTGCGCTGCTGTCGCTGCTGGCGCTGGCGGGGGTGGGCTTCCTCCTCCTCCCGCACGCCACGGTGCTGCTGGTGTCCTTCGTCCCGGAGGGGACGTGGACCACGGAGATCCTTCCCCCGGAGTACTCCGCCGACGGCTACCGCACGCTGTTCACCGATCCCGACCGGCTGGTGCCGGTGCTCAACTCGGTGCGCATGGCGACGGTGGCGACGCTCGCCAACGTGGTGTTCGCCTTCGCGGCCGGGTACCTGCTGGCGCGGCGGCGCTTTCCGGGGCGGCGGCTGGTGGACGCGCTGGTGGTGCTCCCCTGGGCGCTCCCGGGGACGGTGCTCGCCATCGCCCTGGCGACAACCTTCAGCGTGCACCGGCCGCTCGCCGGGCGCTTCGTGCTGGTGGGGACGTTCGCCGTGCTCCCGCTGGCGTACTTCATCCGCAACGTCCCGCTGGTGACCCGCGCGGCGCTCACCTCGTTCCGCCAGCTCGATCCGTCGCTGGAGGAGGCCGCCGCCTCGCTGGGCGCGGGGCGCGCCACGGCGCTCCGCCGCGTGGTCCTCCCGCTGGTGCTCCCCGGGCTGGCCGCCGGGGCGCTGCTGGCGTGGGTGACCGCGCTGGGGGAGTTCGTCGCCTCCATCCTGCTGTACACGCACCGCACCCGCCCCATGTCGGTGGAGATGCTGGCCCGGCTGCGCGCCTTCGACTTCGGCGGGGCGGCGGCGTACGGCGTGCTCCTCATCGCCCTGGTGGCCGTGGCCTTCGTCTTCGGCTGGCGGCGCGTCAACGAGGAGCCCCCGGGCGGGTAGCGCCCCGGGGGCCACTCCGCGCCCTGGCGCGGGAGGTGCGGGAAAGTTCCGGGCAAGGTTTCCACCCAGTCACCCTGGAGTACCGCCATGCGTCCCACCCCCCTGCGCGCGGCGGCCGCCCTGGCCGCGCTCGTCGCGCTCGCTCCGGACCTCGCCGCCCAGTCGGTGGCCGCCCGGCTCCCGGCCGGCCCCGCGCAGACGCAGACGCCGCGCGACTCGGCGCGCACGCTGGGCTCCGCCCGCTCGGCGCAGGCGGCGTTCGAGCGGCTGCGCTTCCGCTTCCTCCCGTGGACGGAGGACGGCGGGGCGCCGGACCGCTGCGACGAGCGCATCGGGCGCTTCTGCCTGTGGCACGACGACGGCGACGAGACCGACTGGGTGCCGCCCCCGGAGCCCGAGCAGGTGAAGCAGGGGCGCGAGGCGCTCATCGCGCGCCTTGCCCAGGCCGCCGCGCAGTACCCGGGCGACCAGTGGGTGGCGGGGCAGCGGGTGCGCTACCTGGTGGAGGCGGGCCGCGCGGACGAGGCGGTGGCCGCCGCGCGGGAGTGCCGGGCCGGCTGGTGGTGCGGGGCGCTGGAGGGCTACGCGCTGCACCTGGCGGGGAAGACGGAATCCGCGGACTCGGCCTTTTCCGCCTCGCTGGCGGGGATGCCCGCCAGGGATCGCACCGAATGGACGGACGTGAGCCCGCTCCTCCCCGACGGCGACCTGCGCGCCTTCCGCCGGCTCAGGGAGCAGGACCCGGAGGCGGAGCAGCGCTTCTGGTGGCTGGCGGACCCGTTCTGGGCCTTTCCCGGCAACGACCTTCGCACCGAGCACTTTTCCCGCAACGTGGCGGACCGGCTCCAGGACCGCGCCTTCGTGACGGAGGGGATCTCCTGGGGCGACGACCTGCGCGAGATCCTGGTGCGCTTCGGGGAGCCCATCGGGTGGGAGCGCGTCCGCCCCGACCACCCCCTGTTCACGCAGGGCCGCGCCTCGGTGGTCACGCACTACGCGCCGGACAGCAGGAACTTCGTCCCCCCCGTCCGCTTCCTCCAGGACCCCGCGGCGATCGGCGACGGCGACTGGTCGCTGGACGATCCCGAGATGCGCGCGGCGTACGTCCCCGCGTACGCCGGCGCCGTGGGCGTGCTGGAGCACCAGGTGGCGCGCTTCCGCCGGGGCGACTCGGCGCTGGTGGTGGCGGCCTTCGCCCTGGACCCGGACAGCATCCCCCCCGGTTCTGTCACCGACGCGGCGCTGGTGCTCGCGACCGACCACCGCACCGAGCCGCGGATCGCGCGGGCGACGGTGACGGGGACGCGCGGGGTGGTGAGCCTCGCCGCGGAGCCCGGAGACCGCGTCGTGAGCCTGGAAACGCAGACGCTCCAGGCCAAGCGGGCGGGGCGGGCGCGCTACGGGCTGCGGCTCCCCGCCACCGGCGGCGCCGTGGCGGTCTCGGACGTGCTCCTGCTGCAGAGCCCCGACCCTCTCCCCTCCACGCTGGAGGACGCGATCCCGCAGGCGCGCGGCTCCACCCGGGTGCGCGCGGGGGAGTCGCTGGGCCTGTTCTGGGAGGTGTACGGCCTCGCGGAGCGCCCGGACACCGTGGGGATCTCGGTGAGCGTGCACCGCGGCTCCAGGGGGTTCGGGCGGCGCCTGGCCGAGGGGCTGGGGCTGGTGGGCGAGGCCACCCCCATCCAGGTCCGGTGGGACGAGGAGACTCCGGGCGAGGCGACGCTCGCCCGCACGCTGGTGCTCGCCATCCGCAACCTGTCGCCCGGGGAGTACACGCTGGAATTGACCGTCACCCCGCGCGAGGGGGAGCCGGCGACCACGCGGCGGGCGCTGCGCGTGGAGCGCTGAGCTTCGGCCGCCCCGGCCCTTGCGCCGTTCGCACGGGCGCAACATAATTGTTGCGCACCCATTGCGGAGGAGAGTGCATGGCGGACTACAGGGAGAAGGACGAGGAGGAGCAGCCCCGGCCGGACCGGGTGGCGGAGACACGGGCACCGTATGCCGCCCGCCGCCCGGCGCGCCGTGCCGGGCCGGCGGGCGGCAGGCCCGTGCAGCGTCCGTCGGGCGGTGAGGGCGACCGCGGGGCGCGGATCGCGGCGCGGTGCGACTTCGCGGGGCGCGCCTTCGGCTCGGACGCGGAGCTGGCGCGCCTGCTGGGCGTGGACCGCAGCCGCATCACCCGCTGGCGGCAGGGCGACCTCCCCGACCCCGCCAACGCCGACCGGGTGGTGGGGATCGACGCGGTGGTGGAGCTGCTCTCCGGCTTCCTGGACGAGCGCAGCATCTCCAAGTGGCTGTACGGCGTCAACGCCCACCTCGCCGACCGCCGCCCGGTAGACGTGCTCGTTTCCGGCCGCCTTTCCGAGGTGATCGCGGCGATCGAGGCGGAAAAGAGCGGTGCCTTCGGCTGATGCCGGCTCCGGCGTCCACCTTCTGGCGCGTCTTTCCCTGGGACCCCGCCGCTCCGCCGGGGGAGCCCTTTTCGGCGTCCTTCGTCCCCGGCGGGCAGGGGAGCGGGCGCTTCGACGTCCTCCCCGGGCGCGTCCTCTACCTGGCCGAGTCTCCCGAGCACGCCGTCGCCGAAAAGATCCAGCGCTTCCGCGCGCACGAGCTGGAGCCATGGGACCTCACGGAGTTCGGGCGGGCGCTGGCGCTGGTCCCGGTGGAGCTCGCTCCCGCCCCCGCCGCGCGGGTGGCGGACCTGTGCGACCCCGCGGTGCTGCTGGAGCATGGTGTCCGCCCTGACCAGGTGGCGGCCCGCTCCCGCGACACCACCCGGGCCATCGCGGCGGGTCTCCACGCGCGGGGGCTCGCCGGCCTGCGCTGGTGGTCGGCCATGTGGGGCGAGTGGCACGCGGTGACGCTGTTCCTGGACCGGCTCGCGGAGGGCGACCTGCGCTGGGGCAAGCCGGAGCCACTCTCGCTGGACCACCCCGCGGTACGGGAGGCGGCGGACGCGCTGATGATCCGGAGGAAGGGATGACGTGACGGGCAGGCCCAAGCGAGACGCGGCCGGAGCCACCATCCTCGCCGCACAAGACTGTACCCCGGCTGTACGTCCCGATGTAACTTGCCCCCACCCACCGGCGGGCCGATCCGCCGGCCCCTCCCCCCGGCGACGCTTCCGCGCCCTCCGTCGCCCGGCCGCCGGGCATCGCCCCCGGGACTCTTCACGACAGGCCGCCATGTTCAGCGACAAAGAGCTGTACGACAGCATCGGCAGGGGCGTGGGCTTCGTGATGAAGGCCATGGCCGTGCTCCTCGTCCTGGGCATCGTCGCCGTGCTGCTCGTCGGCTGGGGGCTTTGGTGGCTGTGGAGCTACTTCACCTGACCGCGGCGTTGCCGCGCCCACCGGAACCCCGACCCGGGAGGCCGCCATGCTGGACAGGGAGTTCTTCGACAGCTTCAGCGACGGGTGCACCTCGTACGCGTGCGGGTGCATCGTATTCCTCGTCCTGTTCGTCGGCGGGGCCGCATGGGGGGTGTGGTGGCTGTGGAACTACTTCACCTGAGCGCAGCGGGGGCCGGGTATGCCCCGGCTCTGGACCGTCCCCGCCCGCCGCGAGATATTTGAGGGCTTCGTCCCGGCCCTCGCCCGCCGGACCGTGAACCCCTCGTCCGGCGCCCGTCCCCGTGGAAACACTTCCCTCCGCAGCACCCCCGCCCGCCGACTCCCCGGAGCCCGCGACAGCCCCCGCCGACACCGGCTTCTGGAGCGCCGTGCGCGAGGCGCTGCGGGGCTCGCGCCGCGACTACACGCAGGGCCCCATCGGCCGCAGCATCCTGGTGCTTTCCGTCCCCATGATCCTGGAGATGCTCATGGAGAGCGTCTTCGCCGTGGCGGACGTGTTCTTCGTCGCCAAGCTCGGGGCGGACGCCGTGGCGACGGTGGGGCTCACCGAGAGCATGCTGGCGCTGGTGTACGCGCTCGCCATGGGGCTGGGGATCGGGGCCACGGCCACGGTGGCGCGGCGCATCGGCGAGGGCGACCCGGACGGCGCCGCCCGTGCCGCCGTGCAGGCCATCGTCCTGGGCGTGGCGCTTTCCGCCGTGATCGGGGTCTTCGGCGTGATCATGGCGCCGCGGCTGCTGGGGTGGATGGGCGGCTCGCCCGAGCTGATCGCCCGCGGCGCCGATTTCACCCGCGTGATGCTGGGCGGCAACGCGGCCATCGTGCTGCTCTTCCTGGTCAACGCCATCTTCCGGGGCGCCGGCGACGCCGCCATCGCCATGCGAGTGCTCTGGCTGGCGAACGCCATCAACATCGTGCTCGCGCCCTGCCTGATCTTCGGCGTGGGCCCCTTCCCCGAGATGGGGGTGACCGGCGCGGCGGTGGCCACCACCATCGGGCGGGGGACGGGGGCCGCGTTCGCCCTGTGGCACCTGGTGCGCCCCGGCGGACGGGTGACCGTGGGGCGCAGGCACCTGGTGGTGCAGCCGGAACTGCTCGCGCGCATCGTGCGCCTGTCCGCATCGGGCGCGTTCCAGGTGCTCGTGGGGACGGCGAGCTGGGTGGGGCTGGTGCGGATCATCTCCACCTTCGGGAGCAGCGCGCTGGCCGGGTACACCATCGGCATCCGCATCGTCCTGTTCGCGCTGCTGCCGTCGTTCGGGATGAGCAGCGCCGCGGCCACCATGGTGGGGCAGGCGCTGGGGGCCGGCAAGCCGGAGCGCGCCGAGCAGGCGGTGTGGCGGGCGGGCTTCTACAACCTGTGCTTCCTGGGTTCGGTGGGGCTGCTGTTCGTGCTCTTCGCCGGGCCGCTGGTGCGCCTGTTCACCCAGGACCCGGCCATCATCCCCTACGCCGCGGACTGCCTGCGCATCGTGGCATGCGGGTTCCTGTTCTACGCGTACGGCATGGTGATCACGCAGTCGTTCAACGGCGCGGGGGACACGTGGACGCCCACGGTGCTCAACCTGTTCGTGTTCTGGCTGTGGGAGATCCCGCTGGCGTACGTGCTCGCCGTTCCACTGGGGATGGGGCCGCGCGGCGTGTTCGTGGCGATTACTTTGGCGTTCTCCACGCTGGCGGTGGCGGGCGCGGTGATGTTCAGGCGGGGGCGGTGGAAGACGCGCAGGGTGTGAGCTCGCGGACGGCTTTTTGACGGCGGGTTCGGGCGTGCCCCCGGCTGGCGCCGGGGTCGGGCTTCGGCTCCGTAAGCGAGCAAACAACGCTCGCTAACGGAGTCGAGACCCGGCGGAAACAGCCCCGCCGGGTCTCGCCCCTTCGGGCCGGAATCCCTCACGCGGGGATCGCGCCGCGATCCTCGCTCTCCCCCTTATCTCCCCTTCCTTTACCCTCCTCTACCCACCACCCGGAGGTGCCGCCGTGGAGCTGGTCCGCCACCCGGATGCCGAGTCGTTCCTGCGCGACGCGCAGGCCGACCTGGAGCGCGCCGAGGCCGAGAACAACATGGTGCTCGGCGGGGCGCTGCGGCTGGTCGGCAGGCCGCAGGCGCCGGAGCGGCCGCGCTACTTCGCCACGGTGCGCGCGGGCGGCGGGCTGCGCGCGGCGGCCATGCACACGCCGCCGTTCGCGCTGGCGCTGGTGGGCGACGGCGCGGGCGAGGCGCTGGAGCGCGTGGTGGAGGACCTGCGGGCGGCGGGGGTGCGGCCCGGGGGCGTGTTCGGGCCGGTGGCGCTGGCGGACGGCTTCGCGGCGGTGTGGACGCGCGCGGTCGGCGAAGCGGCGCGCGTGGCCATGCGGGAGCGGCTGTTCGCGCTCACGGAGGTGCTGCCCGTGCGCCCGGCGCCCGGCGCGCTGCGCCGCGCCGCGGCGGCGGACGAGGACACCGTGGCGCGCTGGATGACGGCGTTCGACGCGGAGGCGCTGGGCGAGGCCGACGCGGAGCGGGCGCGGGCGGCGGCGCGGCGCCGCATCGCGGCGGGGGAGATGTGGATCTGGGAGGTGGAGGGCGAGCCGCGGTCCATGGCGGCCAGCGACCGCCCCACGCGGCACGGCGTGGCCGTCAACGCGGTGTACACCCCGCCCGAGTGGCGCGGGCGGGGCTACGCCACCGTGGCCGTGGCGCGCCTCAGCGCGGGGCTGCTGGCGCAGGGGCGGCGCTTCTGCGTGCTCTTCACCGACCTGGCGAACCCCGTGTCCAACGCCATCTACCAGCGCATCGGCTACCGGCCGCGCGCGGACTTCACGCTGTACCACCTGGGCGGGTAGCGCCTCAGGCGGCGGGGGCGCCGGCCTTGCCGCCCACGTGCGCCCAGAGCGCGCGCTCCAGCAGCGCCGGCGTCCACTCCCCGCCCAGCTCCCCCGCGGCGGCCCGCAGCGCGTCCGCGTAGCGGGCGTAGTAGCCCAGCGTCCACGCGACCGGCCCCAGCCCCGGGAGCCGCGCCGCCACCAGCTCGTCGAAGAACGGGTACGTGTCCGGCGCGAAGGCCGCCACGGCGGCCGACGCGGTCGCCGGTCCTACTCCCTTGAGCTTGGCCAGCTCGGAAATGGGCGCGGTGGGGTGCGGCACCTTCGCCAGCGCCGCCGTGCTGGCCTCCTCCACCGCCTCCGGGTCGTTGCCGCGAACCAGCACCAGGTTGGGCGCCCGCCACACTCCGCGCGCCATCTTCCACTCCGTCAGGCGCACCAGCTCCGCGTGCGTCAGGTGCGCCGGCGCCCGCGCGCCGATCAGCCCGGGCAGCTCCTCGCGGTACCAGCGGTCCAGCTCGGGGAGCCGGGCGACGCCCTGCCGCTCGACCGTCGCGGGGTAGTCGTCGAGCGCGCGGCGCAGCGTGCGTGAGTCCGGGAGCGGCATGGAGGTGTCGGGGAAAGGAGGAACAAGGACCCGCCGTACGGGGCGGCGCCCCGCGGGGCGCCACCCCCGCCGCGCAAGATAGCCGGGCGGCGGATTCTCCGCACACCACTCTGATGCGGAATCCGTGCGAGTCAGGCAAGCCCTCACCCGGTGGCTGAGTCACCGGTGCCTAGGCAGGTTCTGCCAGGGTGAACCCTGCAGCGGCCAACTTCTCGCTAAGCTTTTTCTGCCACCCCACGTTCTTCATCGAGTCAAACACGACTCCGTCAAGGTCGGACGGTCGCTCGAAGTTGGGAAAGACTCGATCGGGATCTTGCTGTACGACGAAAACATTCTCCCAACCGAGCCGCCCGTAGAAGAACCCCAGCTCGAGCACGACGTTCTGGCGTGCGCGGAATTGAAGGGCTCGATCACCGACTCCATCGGCCTCGTACTGGATGCGCGATGCGCCATAGTCGTCCGCGGAGAGTAGTACGATCGCGAAGCTCGCTTTGGTCGCGACCGCCATGAACTTCTGAAAGAGCGACTGTGGGGATTCGTACTGGCGGGCTAAAACCACGGCCGCGATTCCAACCGACGCGAGATAATCCTCCAGTTTCGCCAGCGCCTGGGCATCGTGGCCATGCACGACGAAAACGGAAGTGCTTCCAGTCTGGTTGGGCGCCGGCTCGGTTGCGGCACGGAGCTCCTGGGCGATGTCGGCAGCAAGGAAGGGTGCTTTTTCTGCCGACACGGCCGACGGCGGCTTCGGAATGGCCTGCAGGTACGACGCGACGGCATCGGCGATCCGTGCGGCGGCGGTTGCGATGTCTTTACGCGAGCGGCGTCCCGTGAAGTCGATCCATTGCCGCATAGCCAACTCGCGCGGCAAATCGAGCGGTTTGTGCAGGATCACGGGGATGATCAGCCGGTTCGGATCTGCGGCTGCGATCGAGAGCTCATGCCGAACCCACTCGGATTGTAGCGTGCGCGGCGAAACGAAGAAGAGGAACCCGATCGAGGAGTTGAGCGCTTGGGTGATCGCTGATTGCCACTGTTCACCCGGCTGAAGGTTGGACACGTCGGTCCAAATCTCGACCGGCAAGGCGCGCGACTCCAGTTCGAGCCTGACCGCATCGACGAGCGGACGAATGCGGTCGAAATCATCCCTGGCATATGAAACGAACAGGAAGCGTTTGGCCATACTCGCGGCGATGTATGAGGCTGGTTCCCACGACCGGGCCGACCTGATCGTGTCACAAGCTCTATCTCCCCACCGTCGCCTGCAAGACCTACGGTAGAGCTCAGGCTTCCGGAGCAGGTCGGTGAAGCTGCATGCCTGCGGTGATCGAGCCCCCTGGCAAACATACCCACCCACCGTTTTCCACCCGCCCTTCCGGGCCCCGCTACCCCACGAGAAGCGCCGTCCACGAACCGGTGCGCGGCTGAGCCGGATTCACGGAACCATCATTGCGTTGGTGTGCGGCGCGGGTCGTCGCGAGATCACTCATCCACGGAGGACGGCATGACGGCAGTGACGGAGACCGCCCTGGACGGGGTGCGGGTCCTGGGCGAGGAGAACGAGGCCACGGCGCGCGTCCTGACGCCGGAAGCGCTGGCGTTCGTGGCGGGGCTGCACCGCCGCTTCAACCCCGTGCGCCAGGCGCTGCTGGCCGACCGCGAGCGCCGCCAGGCGGAGTTCGACGCCGGCGCCGTCCCCGCCTTCCTGGAGGAAACGGCCGCCGTGCGCGAGGGGGAGTGGACGGTCGCGCCGGCGCCCGCCGACCTGGACGACCGGCGGGTGGAGATCACGGGGCCCACCGACCGCAAGATGGTGATCAACGCGCTGAACTCCGGGGCCAGCTGCTTCATGGCGGACTTCGAGGACGCGCTGTCCCCCACCTGGCCCAACGTGATCGAGGGGCAGGTGAGCCTCGCCGACGCCATCCGCAGGCGGGTGGACTTCACCTCGGCCGAGGGCAAGTCGTACCGCCTGGCCGAAAAGACGGCGACGCTGATCGTGCGGCCGCGCGGGTGGCACCTCCCGGAACGGCACGTGACGGTGGACGGCGAGCCGGTCTCGGCGTCGCTCTTCGACTTCGGGCTGTTCTTCTTCCACAACGCGCGCGAGCTGCTGGAGCGGGGCTCGGGCCCGTACTTCTACCTCCCCAAGCTGGAGGGCCACCGCGAGGCGCGCCTGTGGAACGACGTGTTCCTGGCCGCGCAGGAGGAGCTGGGGATCCCGCGGGGGACCATCCGCGCCACGGTGCTCATCGAGACCATCCTGGCCGCCTTCGAGATGGACGAGATCCTGTACGAGCTGCGCGAGCACGCCGCCGGGCTCAACGCGGGGCGCTGGGACTACATCTTCAGCATGATCAAGAAGTTCCGGAACCGGGGCGACTTCGTCCTCCCGGACCGGGCGCAGGTCACCATGGCGGTGCCCTTCATGAAGTGCTACGCCGAGCTGCTGGTGAAGACCTGCCACAGGCGCGGCGCGCACGCCATGGGCGGCATGGCCGCGTTCATCCCCAACCGCCGCGACGCCGAGGTCACGGAGCGCGCCCTGGCGAAGGTGCGCGAGGACAAGAAGCGCGAGGCCGGGCAGGGCTTCGACGGCACCTGGGTGGCGCACCCGGACCTGGTCGCCATCGCCTGCGAGGAGTTCGACCCGGTGCTGGGCGAGCGCCCCAACCAGAAGAATCGCCGGCGCGACGACATCGTGCACGGCGACTGCGACCTGCTCAAGACGGGGATCCTGGGCGGCGAGGTGACGGAGGCGGGGGTGCGCAACAACGTCAGCGTCGCCATCCAGTACGTGGAGGCGTGGCTGGGCGGCAACGGGGCGGTGGCCATCTACAACCTGATGGAGGACGCCGCCACCGCCGAGATCTCGCGGGCGCAGCTGTGGCAGTGGATCCGCCACCGCACCCCGCTGTCGGACGGGCGGGCGATGAACCCGGACGTGTACTGCGCCATCCGCGACGAGGAGGTGGCGAAGCTCCGGGTGGAGCGCGGCGACGACGCGCGCTGCCTGGACCGGGCGGTCGAGCTGCTGGACGGGCTGGTGCTGGGGGCGGAGTTCGTCCCGTTCCTGACGCTGCCGGCGTACGCCCACCTGGACTGAAGAGGGTGCCGGGGGGGGGGGGGCGGGGGGGGCCCCCGGCCGGTCCGCCCGGGGGGGGGGGACCCAGGCAACAAACAGGCAGACCCACCC
>JBEVLE010000242.1:0-8580 GCA_040509335.1 Longimicrobiaceae bacterium
CGCCCCCGTCCCCGGACCGTCCCGGGGGCGGGGGCGCTCGGCTTCGCGGGACCTACTCCGCGGCCCCGCCGCCGCCCACCGTGACCGTCACCAGGCGCGCGGGGTCGAAGTGCTCCCGCGACACCCGCAGCACCTCCTCCGCGGTGACCGCCTCCACCCGCTCCGGGAAGTGGTCCCAGTAGTCCGCCGGCAGCCCGTACGCTTCCAGCGTGGAAAAGCGGCTCGCCACGCGCGACGGGGTCTCGAAGGCGCGGGGGAGCGACAGGATCAGCGCGTCCTTGGCCCTGCGCAGCTCCTCCTCCGGGATCGGCTCTTCCGCCATGCGGCGCATCTCCGCCAGCATCTCCCGCACAGCGTCGTCGGTGACCTCCGCCCCCACCGCCGTTTCCGCCGACCACCCGCCCGGCGCCACCCCCGCCGAGAAGGCGGAGCGCACGCCGTACGTCCACCCCTTTTCCTCCCGCAGGTTGGCCCCCAGTCTCCCCAGGATGGTGCTCCCCCCCAGGACGTAGTTGGCCACCGACGCGGCCACCCAGTCCGGGGCGCCGCGCACCAGCCCCACGCCGCCGATGCGGATCTCCCCCTGTGCAGAGTCCTCCCAGGGGAGCGCCACCCGCTCCCCCGCGCGCGCCGGGCGCTCCGGCGCCGGCGGGTACGCGGTAGGCGCGGCCTCCCCCGTCCACTCCCCGAAGGCGCGCTCCAGCGCCGCGCGCAGCTCGGCCGCGTCGAAGTCGCCCGCGGCCACCAGGTACGACCCCCGCGGGCGGTAGCGCTCCACGTGGAAGGCGGCCAGCGCCTCGCGCGGCACCGCCGCGACCCCCTCCTCGGTCCCGAAGGAGGGGCGGCCGTACGGGTGCTCCGGCCCGAACACCTCCAGCAGCGCCCGGTCGTCGGCCACGTTGGCGGGCTCGTCGCCGCGCGACGCGAGGGCGTCCAGCGCTTCCTCGCGGACGCGCTCCGTCTCGTCCTCCGGGAAGGCGGGGCGGGTCGCCAGCTCGGCGAGGAGCGGGAGCCCCTCGTCCAGCGTCCCCCCCAGCAGCGTCACCTCGATCTCGGCGTAGTCGTGCCCGGCGTGCGCGCTCACCGACGCCCCCAGCGCGTCGATGCGCTCGTTGAGCGCGTCCGCGTCCAGCGACGTGGTCCCCTCGGTGAGGAGCGCGGCCACCAGCGACGCGGTGCCCGGGTACTCGCGCGGGTCCCCCGCGGAGCCGGCGGGGACCACCAGCCGCAGCGCCACCTGCGGGATCCCGGCGCGGGGCACCGCCACCACCCGCAGCCCGTTGGCGAGCGTCCAGCGCTCGGGGCGGGGGACGGTGGGGACCGGGGGGGCGCCCAGCACGGGCGCTTCCATCACCCGGGGGAGGCCGGCGTCACGCTGCATCGCGGGCCTCCTCGCCGCTGGGGACCACGGTCACCGTGGCGCCCGTGTCGGCGCGCAGGTGCTCGCCCGCCACGCGGGCCACGTCCTCCGGGGTGACGCGGGCGTACGCCTCCATCAGCTCGTCCAGCCGCTCCGGCCCGCCCAGCGTGGTGGCGGCGTAGGCCAGCGCCTCGGCGCGCCCCTCCGCCGTCGCCAGCTCGGCCACCTGGTCGCGCCTCACGCGGCGCAGCGCGGCCGTCACCTCCGCCTCCGTGGCCGCGCCGGCCGCCACCTCCGCGACGGTGCGGTGGATGGCCTCCTCCAGCGCTTCCGGTGCCACCCCGGAGCGCGAGGTCGCCACCGCCCCGAACACCCCGCGCAGCTCGGTGGGGTACAGGTAGGTGTCCGTTTCCTGCGCGATGCGCCCGTCGCGCACCAGCGCCCGCTGCATGCGCGAGCTGTCCCCGTCGGCCAGCAGGTACGCCAGCACGTCCAGCGCGACCCAGTCGGGCGAGCCGTAGGCGGGGACGTCCCAGGCGCGGTACACGCGCGGAAAGGTCACCCGGTCCGGGAGCGTCTCGCGGCGGTGCCCCGGCGCGGGGGCGGGAACCGGCGGGCGCTCCGGGAGGGCGGGGCCGGCGGGGAGGTCGCCGTAGTAGCGCTCCGCCAGCTCGAAGGCGTCGTCCGCCGCCACGTCGCCCGCGAACACCAGCACCGAGTTGCTGGGCGTGTAGTACGTCCCGTAGAATGTGCGCGCGTCGTCCAGGGTGATGGCCTCCAGGTCGGGGATGTACCCGATGGTGGGCCACCCGTAGGGGTGCTCGCCCGGGAACAGCAGCTGCCCCAGCCGCTCGTCGGCCAGCCCGTAGGGGCGGTTCTCGTAGTGCTGCTTGCGCTCGTTGATGACCACGCCGCGCTGCAGCTCCAGCATCTCCTCGCCCAGGACGGGAAGGAAGTGCGCCATGCGGTCGCGCTCCAGCCAGAGCGCCAGCTCCACGGCGTGCGAGGGGACCACCTCGTGGTACTCGGTGCGGTCCAGCCAGGTGGAGCCGTTGTTGGTGCCGCCGGCGCGCTCCAGCAGGTCGTCGAAGGCGCCCTTGGGGGCGTTCTGGGAGCCCTCGAACATCAGGTGCTCCAGCAGGTGCGCCAGCCCCGTGCGCCCGGGCACCTCGTGGCGCGAGCCGGCGTGGTACATGAGGTGCACGGCGACGATGGGGGCGCCGCGGTCCTCGTGGGCGACGACGCGCATTCCGTTGGCCAGGGTGTGCTGGCGGAAGGGGATGCGGATGGACGGTATGGATGAACGGGTCACGTGTCGGTGCCAGCCGGTCTCGAGTGTGCGTTCCACGGTTCGGTCGGTGCCGGGGGGCGTGCAAGCGGCGCGCCCGGCGGTTCGCGCAGCGGCGAATGTAACACATCGCGGGGCGCATGGAGAAACGGCTACGTCTTACGGGTACGGCGGGTGCAACGGCGGGCTTGGGCGTGCCCCCGGCTGCGCCGGGGTCGGGCTTCGGCTCCGTAAGCCCGCAAACAACGCGGGCTAACGGAGTCGAGCCCGCGCAAACAGCCGCGCGGTCTCGCCCCTCCGGGCCGAAATCCCTCACGCGGGGCCGCGCTGGCGTCCGCGAGGGCCCCACCGGGCTTCCTGATCCTCGGGTGCGTCGTGCCGTTCTCCCCTCCCCCTTGCGGGGAGGGGCCGGGGGAGGGGGTCCGCCGTCGCAGTTGCAGGCTGTTCCCTGTTCCCTATTCCCTGTTCCCTAGCAGTTCCGGATGAACCGAGACGAAGACTTCCCCACGCTGCCGCTCTGGCCGAGCCGCGCCATGCTCGCCCTGCTCAAGCGGGTGCCGCAGGGCGCTTTCAGCCGCGCCTTCGGGCGGGTGGCGGACGTGCCGCTGCCGCGGCCGCTGCGCCGGCCGCTGCTGGCGGCGTTCGCCAGCGCGGTGGGCGCGCACACGGCGGAGGCGGAGCTGCCGCTGGAGGAATACGCCTCGCTGAACCGCTTCTTCACGCGCAGGCTGCGCCCCGGCGCGCGCGAGTGGCCGCACGACCCGGGCGTCGCCGCGTCCCCGGTGGACGGCGCGACGGGGCAGGTGGGCGTGGTGCGCGAGGGGCGGGCGATCCAGGCCAAGGGGCGCTGGTACTCGGTGGCGGAATTGCTGGACGACGCGGCGGAGGGGGCGCGCTTCGACGGCGGCGCGTTCGCCACCCTGTACCTGAGCCCGCGCGACTACCACCGCATCCACGCCCCGTGCGACGGGGTGATCGCGATGGCGCGGCACGTCCCGGGGGCGCTGCTCCCGGTGAACGCGCCCGCGGTGGCGCACCTGCCGGAATTGTTCGCGCGCAACGAGCGGCTGGTGTGCTACCTGGACGGGCCGCTGGGGCGCGTCGCCGTGGTGGCTGTGGGCGCCTACAACGTGGGGCGCATCTCCGCCGCGTTCGACCCGGCGTGGAACGCGCCGCCGGGGCGGAGCGCGTGGGTCACCAACCGCCGCGGCGTCTCGGAGGGCGAGACCCGGCGGTATGATCCGCCGGTGCGCGTCCGCCAGGGCGACGAGATCATGACCTTTCACCTGGGGTCCACGGTGGTGCTGCTGTTCGAGCCGGGGCGGGTGGCGCTGGAGCCGGGGGTGCGCGCGGAGATGCCGGTGCGTCTGGGCCAGGTGCTGGGGCGGGGGGAGAGGGGCTAATTATTTCTTTACCTCTTGTGCTCCAGGTCCCGCCAGCACCAGAATCGTTTTGAGAAAGAGATGCTGGCCAATCTCGTTAGTATTCCAGAAGAGATCATCTGCATCCTGGACTTGCTGTGGCAACCGACCTCAAAGCCTTTCGCGTATTCATCGCCTCTCCGGGTGGGCTTCAGGATGAACGCCGCGCTTTCCGAGAGGCGCTGTTGCGCTATAACGAGATGGATGCGATCGACCGTGGATTTATCTTCCTCCCAGTTGGGTGGGAAGACACTCTGGGAGGCGTGGGACGCCCCCAGCATATCATCAACAAAGACCTTCGTGCTTGTGATTTCTTCGTTCTAGTGCTCCACGACAGGTGGGGCTCACCCCCTGATCGGGAGGGCAAATACTCCTCTGGGGTCGAGGAAGAGTTCCAGGTCGCATTGGCGTGCCTACATGATGATATGCCGATGCAGGAGATTATCGTCTTCTTCAAGGCAGTTGATGCCAAACAACTGAGCGATCCTGGGGAGCAGCTTCAGGGCGTCCTAATGTTTAAGAAGACTTTGGAGGGATCGAAGGAGCATCTGTACCACAACTTCGATGAGCCGCGTTTGTTCGAGCATTTGCTGTTGCGGCACCTTGCCGGGTGGGTACGAGCAAACGAACGGAATGATGACTAAGCCGATGCCAACTAAACCGTCATCTGAGAATGAGGACCTCATAGCTCAAGCCCTCCAGCTTGCTAGTGAGGGTAAACGAACCGATGCGGAGGCCCTTTTCGCGAGGGCAGTCGTTCGGAGCGCCGAGCCATTTTCTCTTCGCGCATACGGTGATTTCCTGGAAGGTGACGGTCGCTTGGCACAAGCTCTGGAGATGTACCGGCGAGCAGTTGATATGGCTGAGCAGTCCGGTGACGAGATCGCAGCCGCTGAAGCCCTCGCCAGTCTCGGGAATGTGCTGCACACGCGCGGGGACTTGGAGGGAGCGGAGCAGATGCACCGTAAGGCGCTCGAGATTAACGAGCGCCTAGGCCGGTTTGAGGGGATGGCAGATGCGTATGGCAATCTCGGGAATGTGCTGTACACACGCGGGGACCTAGAGAGAGCGGAGCAACTGCAGCGTCAGGCGCTGGAGATCAATGCGCGCCTAGGCCGGTTGGAGGGGATGGCAGATGCGTATGGCAACCTCGGGAATGTACTGTACACGCGCGGGGACTTAGAAGTAGCCGAGGAAATGCACCGAAGGGCGTTGGAAATCGATGAACGTCTTGGCCGGCTGGAAGGGGTGGCAGATGATTTTGGCAACCTCGGGAATGTGCTGTACACCCGCGGGGATTTGGAAGGAGCAGAGCAGATGAATCGCAAGGCGCTGGAGATCAATGAGCGCCTTAGCCGGTGGGAGGGAATAGCAAATTCGTATGGCAGTCTCGGGAATGTGCTGCACACGCACGGGGACTTAGAGGAAGCGGAGCAGATGCATCGTAAGGCGCTCGAGATTAACGAGCGCCTAGGCCGGTTGGAGGGAATGGCAATTTCGTACGGCAATCTCGGGAATGTGCTGTACACGCGCGGCGACTCGGAGGGAGCAGAGCAGATGTATCGCAAGGCGCTTGAGATCGATGAGGGCCTTGGTAAGCCAGAAGGAATGGCAAGTGATTATGGCAACCTTGCTAATGTGCTCTACTCACAAGGGGATCTAGACGCGGCGAAACAGATGTACTACAAGGTGTTAGAACTCAGTGAGGGATTAAGCCATCTGGAGGGAGCGGCCATAACCCACGAAAACCTCGGCAGTATGCTGAAAGCTCAAGGTGATGAGGTGGGTGCCCGTCATTCATGGTTGCGGGCAGTCGAACTGTACGAGCGTATGGGGGTGACTCACAGGGCAGAGAAGGTGCGAGGTAGAATTGTCGACGCCGCTGAGGAGGAGTCGGCTGATCCTTGACTCACCTATCCCCGCAACTGCCGAGGGGCTCCCGGATCCGGGAGCCCCTCGCTTCGTCCATGTCCGTACCGCCGCCCCGACTACCCCGGGAACCCCGGCGTCTGCGGCTGCGGCGCTTCCTGAGGCCGCTGCCGGATCTTGGGCGCCTGCCCGAAGTTGTACTGGAAGGTCAGGTGCACCGCCCGCGAGTTGAACCGGCGCTCCGTGAGCTGGAAGATCTGGTCGTTCCCGGCCTCCACGCGGAAGCGGTTGGTCTCGAACGGGTCCGACACGCGCAGGCTCACGCTCGCCTTCTCGCCCATCAGCTTCTGCCGGATGGACACGTTGCCCATGGCCGAGCTGGAAAAGCGACCGCCCTCGATGTTCATGGGCGCGCGGTAGTTGAACGAGGCCTGGAGAGCCGTCCGCTGCGACAGGTTGTAGGTGCCGTTGACCCGCGCCGCCCACGTCACCGCGTCCGACGACAGGCTGGCCGCGCCGCTGGTGCCGTCCGTGACCATCTTGAACACGTTGAAGCCCGCCAGCCCGCTGAACGCCTTGCCCAGCCGCAGCGAGCCGTTCACGTCCGAGCCCCAGGAGCTCCCCGTTTCCAGGTTCTTGAAGCTCACCGACGTCACCTCGCGCCCGGCCACCGAGTCCGCCGTGTTGACGATGATGCGGATGACGTCCGTGGTGCGGCGGTAGAACGGCGACAGCTGCACCGAGCCCAGCCGCCCCGAGCGCTGGAAGCCCAGCTCCACCGCGTCCGTGTACTCCGGGTTCAGCGCCGGGTTGCCCAGGAACACGTTCTGCACGTCCATGAACACCGGGAAGGGGTTCAGCTCCTGCGTCCCCGGCCTGCGGATGCGGCGCGAGTAGCTGACCTTGACCTGCGTGGCGTCGTCCAGGTTGTACGCCGCCAGCGCGCTGGGGAAGAAGCTGGTGTAGCTGTGCGGGTAGCTCGCCCCGCCGGACAGCGCGAAGTCGCGGCTGGCGCGCTCCGCCCGCAGCCCCGCCTGCAGCTCCACCTTGCCCACGCCGTGGCTCACGACCCCGTACACCGCGTTCACCTTCTCGTCGAACTCCAGGTCGTTGCTCAGCGTGCTCGGCGCCCAGACGCCCGTCCCCAGCGAGTCCGTGTGGACGCGGAAGTCGCGGTCCAGCCAGCGCGCCGTCCCCTTGTACCCCGTTTCCAGCTTGCTCCTCTCCCCGAAGGCGCGCGTGTAGTCCGCCTGGGCGGTGAGCTGGTAGGTGAGGGCGTCCAGCGCGTCCCTCTGCGACTCCAGCGGCGAGCCCGCGCTCCCGCCGAACGCGTCCAGCGGGTTCCGCCACAGCGCCGTGCGGTCCTCGTCCCGGGTGCGGTTCAGGCGCAGCTCCGTGGCGATCTCGTGGCGCTGCGGCTCCATGGTGCGCTTGAAGGCCAGCGTGTAGTCCACCACCGTGCCGTTGATCTCCGCGTCGCGGACCCGGTCGTACTGCGACAGCAGGGTGCGCGTGGCGTTCCACTCGCTGTATTCGCTCGTGGAGGCGTCGGTGGCGCCGCGCAGGTTGAGGAGCAGCGACGAGGAGAGCACGTCGCGCTCGCCCAGCCGGTAGTCCACGCTGGTGGTCAGGTTGTGGCCGGCGTTGCCGGCGTCGCCCGCGATGTCCTGCTCCGTGAAGGAGAGCGGCGAGCGGCCAATGCCCAGGCGCTCCCGGTCGTTGACGCCGATGAACTCCCGCTCGTCCGAGTTGAAGCCGTACGTCAGGAAGGCGGTGAGCGGCCCGGCCTGGTAGCCCAGGTTGCCGGAGGCGTTGTAGCGGTCCGCCGTGGCCGCGCCGAGCTGGAACCCGCCGCTCACGCCCAGGTCCACGTTCTGCTTCATGACGATGTTGATGATGCCGGCCATCCCCTCCGGGTCGTACTTGGCCGACGGGTTGGGCACCACCTCCACCCGGTCCAGCATGCCGGCGGGGAGCTGCTTGAGGTAGGCGGCGAGCTGCGAGCCCTGGATGGGGGCCGGGCGCCCGTTGATCTGCACGGCCACGTTCTCGTTGCCGCGCAGGCTCACCTTGCCGTCGCCGTCCACCTCCACCGAGGGAACCGCCTGGAGCACGTCGGATGCGGTCCCGCCGGCGGGCGCCACGTCCCTCGCGCGGTAGGTGTTGCGGTCCGGCGCGATGGCCACCGAGCTGCGCTCGCCGGTCACCACCAGCCCCTCCAGCGCGACGGCGCTGCGCGCCAGCCGGATGCTGCCCGCGCTCGCGCGGGGCGCGGCGGGGTCGATCGCGAGCCCCGCGGTCCGCTGCGGGGTGTAGCCGATGGCGCTCACCCGCAGGAAGTAGCGCCCCGGGCGCAGCCCCTCCACGCGGAAGGAGCCGTCCGGGCGGGCCACCGCCCCGGTGACCAGCGACGAGTCGGCCACGCTGCGCACCTCCACCGAGGCCGAGGCGACGGGGGTGCCGCTCTCGGCGTCCACGACGGTGCCGCGGATCTCTCCGGGGGCGGCCGCGGGGGGCCGGGCGCCCGGCGCGCCCCGCCCCGGGGTGTGGGCCGGCCGGGGCGTGGGGGGCCCCCCCCCGGGGGGCGCCCCCCACGCGCCGCGGGTGGGGGTGATCGGGTGGACCACGGGGGGGAGTGGGGG